>CAZUEC010000284.1:0-3467 GCA_964618865.1 uncultured Roseibacillus sp.
AAACCTTAAAAAAACTCGATAGACGAATAGACTTTTGAAAAATGGTCTAACCATCCCCCCCAAAAAAAACGAAACACCCAAGCACCAACCTCATTCAGAATCTCTCCTCCCAGACTCAGAGTAAACCTCGGCCACTCACCCCCGCTTATTGAGACTCGTTCTCATTAAAGCTTGATTTCTCAATCTCAAACTGCTTAAAAAAGCAACGACTTGAATCACTCGCCCTGCCCATCATCAAAGCCACCTTACTCCATCGCGAAGCCAAGCCTCTGCAACTGCAACTGCTTCATCTCGTCGATGCCCATGGCGCACCCGGCTCTTGGCAAAAGGAACTCCCACCTCACTCCCTTCACCTCGTTTTAAATCTCACCGGAGGCGGCTTAGTGATGGGAGCCCTCACCCGTCTCACCCTCCTTCCGCACACCGTCGCTCTCTTCAACACCAAAGATCTAACAAACGAAACAGTCGCCACCCGTTTTGCTTCCCCCGAAAGCCACGACTTCCTCATCCTCTCCGTTGGATTAGACTCCCTTTCCCGTCTCTTTCGCTCTCCGGTCAACATCCTCAGTCAAAACATGGGACTCATCAGACGTTGGACCCATCGCGAAGAACAACTCTATCCCGACCTCATCGCCCCCCCCGTCGCAGAGTTGGCGCGCCACCCATGGTATCAAGCTAAAATACTCGAACTCTTAACCCTTCATCTTTTTCAAGAGTCTGGACCAGAAGACTCCTTCTTTTGCAGCCAGCTCAAAGAACAGACCCATCGCCATGTTCGCCAAGCTCTCGAACTTTTACAAACCCGACTCCACAGCCCCCTCAACCTCACTGAGCTTGCCAAAGATGTCGGCTGCGCTCCTCACTACCTAAGCCGACTCGTCACCAAAGAAACCGGCAAAACCCTCTCCCTTCATCTCCGTGCTTTTCGTATTGAACAAGCCGCCCTTCTTCTTGCTGGCGGAGATGCCAACGTTACCGAAGTCGCAGGCGAAGTCGGTTACCACTCCCTCTCTCACTTCTCAAAAGCCTTCACCGCCGAACAAGGAATGAGCCCCTCACGCTTTCTCAAACGAAGCACCTAAAAAAAGTCTCTCAAAAGCGCATAAATCGCATCGCACGCTCCTATTCTTCAGGAGCCCAAGCTGGAATCCCCTCTTCTGCTAACTGCTTAGCGTAACGACGAGCCAAAGGCTGATCCTCTGGGCTCACCGCAGGCAAACCTTCGTTCACCAATAAGGGAAGCGTCGAGTCCCACCAAACTTGATAAGACTTTTTCAAACGAGCCACCACTTCAGGATGAGAAATAGCGACATCCTTAGTCTCGGAAGGGTCGGCATCAATATCGTAAAGATACTGGTTATTCACGAAGCGCCATTGTTCGGTTCGCACTGCACATTTCGCGTAGATTGCTTGATCTCTCTTTCCGGGATTCCAGCGTCCACAGTGAACGAACAATTCTCGATCCGCCCACTTAGACTTAGGGTCCTCTAACAACGGAAGAAGCGAGCGCCCATCTAAATCTTGCATCTTCTCAGGAAGCTCCACCCCAGCCAACTCGCAGAAGGTCGGATACAAATCAAGATGTGCAGTTAGCCCATCGACATCGACTCCCTTCTCCAACTGATCACCCCACTGCCAGAATGCAGGAACATGAGTCCCCCCCCTCAAAAGGTGAGTTTTTCGCTCCGCGAAGATTCATGCAATGAAAGAAAATCAAAAAAACGAAGAATCCTAGAGTAAACACCCTCCCAACCCCTTTCCTCCCGACATTCCATCAGAGCTCTCTCCCATCCTCCGTCTCGTCAGAGGTCAGAGATAAGCCCCCTTCATCAGACCATCAATCACCTCGCGCTATGCTTTCTCTCATTTTAAAATTCATCCTCAAACTCCCTTGCGGAAAAAGCCTTCTTTACCCATTCTCAAACTATGGAAACCAATAATCACCAATGGTCAGAAGCGACTGCCCATCTGAATGCCCAAAAGCTTTCTCCATGGTTCACCCCTGGATTTGAGGCTCTTTTTAAATCTCTCATCACTCAGACACAAGCCCATGAAGGAAGCCTTTGGATTCATGAAGCCAACTCCAACGAACTCGTAGTCGCATACAATAGTGGCCCCAAATCTAACGAACTGCAAAACGCACTCCGCATCCCCGCTGACGAAGGACTGGTCGGAAAATGCTTTTCAGAAAACAAACCTTTCCATCATCAAGGACTCTTTCGTCACAAATCAGCTAGCCACACAGTCGACAAAGAATTGATCCAAAAAACTCATGATCAGGCCACCGTTCCTTTTTATCTCAATTCAAAACTCGTCGGTGCCATAACCATTGTTCAGCTCAGCGACGACAAACAAAGAAATCAAGTCAACTGGGGCTTCAACAACGACACCTTAGAGTTCCTAGAAAGCTTTCAAACGCCACTCGCCGAACTACTCGAACTCGGCTGGCATAAAGCATCTCCACCAAAACTATCATGAAAGCCCCACTTCACAATAGATTGAGAAGCTCCTAAAAAAGCCGTCTCTGTAGACTCATTTGTTAGCGAGCAATGTTTCCGAATTGACGTTAACACAAAACTTCCGCTCATCAGCAATTGATGGGTATTATTCAACAAGAGTTCTCCGGAAGGCATATCTCCCTCTCACAGTAAGTGATACAGAATACCGTGATGGCGCTAGCTGGTGTCGGCTGAACTACTGTATGCCTAGCATTTTTATTTTTTACTCGTAAAGGACACAAGTTCTTTCGTTTTGCGACGACTCCCACACCGAGGAAACCCTGAGCGACTCTTCCCAAAAAACTTGATAGCTACTCAATAGCTTTCACCCTGAGGGCTCGCAGTGAAAAGAGAGCGGCCTCCTTGTCTAACTCTCGTAGCGGCTTGGCCCCTTTCTCCCTTTTGGGGCCAAAATTTTCTCGGTTCTCCTGAAAGACATTTTCCACAAAATTTTGGTTTCCAAAGGCTACCCCCTCCGAAAAGTAACGCACTCGACAGCGCAACAACTGCCCGCGAGAAAGACGACCACCCTCCCCCTTTCACTTTCTCGACTTCCGTGCGTGAAAAACCTTTCTGGCGGCGTTTCTTTTTGGAAACCCTCACTCCGCCTTCCTTTCCTGCCTGATAGCCATCACCAAACAACCAACAGCGATACACTTCGCAAGATTTCAGACCATCCTTCTTTTCCGTGCAATCTGGATTCTTCTCTTCCTCCCACGAATCTACCGGCCTCCCCACCACCTTGCAAAGTCCACGCCGAGCGCGCTTGCTGCCACCCATCGCTTCGCCATAACCACCCCAACGATAGTCTTTAGGATCCTTGACCAGACCAGCACGAACAGGATTGAGATCAATGTAAGCGGCCATTGTTTCTAAAGCCTCGCCATCTTGCACCATCACGCTCTTGAAGCGGTCCATCCAGAGAGTTCCTTTCCGTCCTTCCTTCTTGTTATACCAGCGCGTGAAACG
>CAZUEC010000285.1:0-3463 GCA_964618865.1 uncultured Roseibacillus sp.
TCCCAATGTGCTTTCTCCCGAAATTGGTTTGGCGTCAGAGCTTGAAGGGTTTGGGGAGGTTACTTTTACTTTAGAGTCTGTTGTTGGACCAGGAGCGTTCTCGGCTTTTTTACTTGAAGGAGACACGGGGGCTATTGATTTCACCTTCGCTTCTGCGGACGGTGTTGCAGATACCGTTGTTCTCCCTTCACCGGGTGAGAATGATCTCAATTTCGCCTTCACTGAATTTGGTGATTATGAGGTGACCTTATCAGCTCAAACGGAGCTTTTAGCTACCGGTGAGATTTTTACTACTGAGCAAACTTTCTTCTTCTCCAGTAACATTGTTCCCGAGCCGAGTGCTCTCTTGTTACTCGGCCTAGGAGGTCTCTTTGGGTTACGTCGCCGTCGTTAATGGCGAATTTAAGGAGGTTTGGTTTTTTGGGGAGACCAAACCTCTTTTTTAATGGAGCTGAGAAAGTTCCAATTTCCTATTTTTGCTGCTGAGCATTACTGCCATAAACTAGCAGTAATAACTTGAGTAAATTCTCATTTGGCGCACCTTATTATTTACTGGTTTATTGGATCATCAGTGTCGAGGTTTCATCTATTGGTCTCTATTTTAATTTATGAAAATTGTTAGTTTTTTCTTTGCTCTTGTCGTCACTCTGACTGCTGAAGCGGGACTTAAGGTCGCTAGTCTTCATCCCTTGATGGGTGATTTGGCCCGGCAAGTCGGAGGGGAGCGAGTGGATGTGATCGATATTGGTCGGGTGGGTATGAACGTGCATACCTTTGAGCCGACTGCAAAAGATCTGCAGGAGATGGCGACCTGCCAGCTGGTGGTAGCTTCGGGAAAAGGGATTGAAACTTATCTTTCTGATTTGGCTGATTCTCTTGGCCTGGTGCCGATTCTGGAGGTCGGAGATTCGGTTCCTTCTTTATCAATTTCTGAAGGCGACCTCGTGTATGCTTGCTGTGATCATCACGCTCATGGAGCGATTGATCCTCATTGGTGGCATGATGTTAGCTATATGGAGCGGGCGGCTAAGGTGGTGGAAAAACAGTTTGTTAAAATGGATCCGGAGGGAGAGGATTACTATCAAAGCCGTAGTAAAAAAATTCGTGATCAATATAAGGATTTGGAAAGCTGGGTGAAGTCTCAGATTGCGTCCATTCCTGAGACTCAGCGTAAACTTGTGACGGCTCATGCAGCGTTTGGATATTTTTGTAAGGCATACAATATGACTCCGGTTTTTGTGTTGGGACTCTCCGGTGATCATGAAGTTCCTGCAAAACGTTTAGCGGAAGAAGTGGTGAAGCTTCGCGAAGAGCAGGTGAAGGCTGCGTTTCCTGAGAAAATTCACAATCCTAAGGTGTTGTCTCAAGTGGCGAGGCAAGCGGGGATCAAAATGGGAGGAACGCTTGTTGCGGATGGTGCGGTCGCCAGTTATGAGAAGATGATTCGTGACAATGTCACCAAAATCGTCAACGGTCTCGGTGACCAAGGATGAAGGATGGACCGCTGCGTGAGGGAGCATTGTTACTGACTGGGTTGGGTTTCTTAACCATCCCTCTTTTGTTTGTTACTGGCCAACCTAAGGCGAATCGGTCGCAACTGGTTACTGTTGAGGCGTCGGTCGATTCTTGGGTTGCTGATGTGGAAGTGATCTCCGCTCATCCTTTTCTTTGGATGGAATTACGTAAGGGAGAAGAAGTTCTGGGTCGTTTGGAGGGGCCGGTGAGGGAGGGAGAATTTGAGTGTGAGGTCGCCAAAAAAGGGGAGCTTCTTGTGGTAGCAGCGTCTTATTCCGAAGAGATTCCTGAGACTGCGCTGCAGCTCAAGATTTGGGCGAGTAGTTATCCTCCTAATCAGTTTACTTTTTGGGGGCGGGGAGAACTTGTTGAGGAACGAGAGGTCAGATTTGATGAGTGAGTGTTGTGAACATCACTATGAGCCTGGGCATGATCCTCATCGGCTGCAAGTGGAAGATCTCTGTGTGACTTACGGTAGCGTGACGGCGCTTTGTGAGGTTAATTTTGAGACGACTTGTGGCAATCGATTAGCGCTTTTAGGTCCTAATGGGGCTGGGAAAAGTACTTTCATTCGGACTTTGGCTGGGTTGTTGAGGGCGAAGCAGGGAACGATTTCTTGGCGTGGGGGGGCTTTGAAGGGAACGACTCGAGAGATTGCTTATTTGCCTCAGCTGGATCGGCACCGAGAAGGCTTTCCGCTCAATGTGCGTGATGTGGTGACGATGGGGCGTCTTCCTCATGTTGGTTTTTGGAAGACGTTGCGTAAGGTGGATCAGGATAAAGTGGAGGAGGCAATTGCGGCAATGAATCTAGAGGATTTGGCGGATCGGCAAATTGATGCGTTGAGTGGGGGGCAGCGGCAGCGTGCTTTCTTAGCGCGGGCTTTGGCGCAGGAGGCTCACATTGTGATGTTGGACGAGCCTTTTACGGGACTCGATGTCGAGAGTGGGGTCGAGCTTGCTGCGACTCTGAAGGACTTGGGTGATCGGGGGCATCTTGTGATTGCCTCTCATCATAATTTAAGCACTGTGGAGTCGATTTTTAATCAAGCTTTGGTTTTCAAAAAGCACCAAATTGCCTTTGGAGAAGTGGGCGAAGTGATGGCGAATGTGGAGGTGAGGGCTATTTTAGGACTGGAGAAAGGAGGGGCAAGTCATGGGTGAGTTGATTGAGCTTCTGGAGCTGCCTCTCTTACGCCGAGCTTTTCTGGCGGCGGTGATGATTGGGTTTACTAATGGCTTTGTGAGTGCGTTTGTGGTGTTGCATCGCAGTCCTCTAAAGTTAGGGGCTTTGAGTCATGCGGTTTTTCCGGGAATTGCCTGTGTTGTTTTGTTAGCAGGGCTTTCAACAGTTGGGATCTATTTTGGTGCTTTAGTGGCTGCTGCGTTGGTGGGCTTGGGTGCGGTTTTTTTCGCCCGGCGAGCACAGGTGGGTGAAGATACGGTGCTGGCGGTTTTGATGACGGGGGCTTTTGCTGGGGGGGTGATGATGCTGAAGCATTATGATGGTGCGGGTGGTTTGGAGCACTGGTTGATGGGAAATATTGTGGGAATGTCTGATTCTGATCTTTGGATGAGCTATGGGGTTGGAGTTTTGGCGGTGGGAGTTTTGGCGATTCTACGTCGGCCTATTTTGGTGAGTCTTTTCGAAGCGGATGTTGCGGCAACTTTGGGGGTGCGGACGATTTGGTTGAATTACGGGCTTTTTGCGCTTTTGATTTTGGTTTTAGTTACGACTTTGCAGGCAGTGGGTGCGATTTTGGCTTTAGGCTTTATTGTGACTCCGGCGGCGGCAGTGAGGCAGTTGGTGGGTTCCGCACGCGCACTCTTTTTCTGGAGTGGGGTGACGGGGGCGGTGGGAGCGGGAGTGGGGTTCTTGGGTGCGAATGTGTTTGATCAGCCGATTGGGGCTTTCATGGTTTTTGTGCTGACTTTGATTTTTTTAGGAG
>CAZUEC010000286.1:0-3439 GCA_964618865.1 uncultured Roseibacillus sp.
CATCATCCAAAATCAAATCCATTACCTCGATTTAACTGGGAGAATGGTATTAGTTCACCTTCACCGTGACTCCATCCCCTTGCCTGACCGTCCCAAGAACAACTCCTCCCGGACCTGCGGTCAGAACCTTCTCGACCTCCTCCGCAGCCACCACAGCCACCCAACCTATTCCCATATTAAAGGTATGAAAACGATCCTCCCCATCGACACTCTCAAGCACTTTTTGGCAGACCGCATTGTCCCACTTGGGCACCACTAAATCCGCTCCCATCCCTTGAAACAGTCGTTCTAAATTCTCAGGCAATCCACCCCCTGTAATATGGGCCATCGCCCTAGGCCGAACCCCAGCTTTCCGAATCGCCTGCACGACATCAAAGTAGAGCCGAGTAGGAGCAAGCATTTCTTTTTGCTCCTCTTCCGAAAAGTCTTCCGGCCGCGCCGCAAGAACCTTCCGCACCAAACTAAAACCATTGGCGTGAAAACTATCCGAACCATAGCCCACAAGCACATCTCCTACTCTTACCGTAGTCGGATCAATGAGGTCCGGCTTCTCAACTGCTCCAATACAAAACCCAGAAAGCTCCACCACATCCTCCGGGACAATCCCCGGCATCTCCGCAGTTTCTCCTCCCGCCAAAATACACCCACATTCCTCCAAATAATCACACATCCCCGCAATCAATCGCGTTAGTTTTGCTTCATCTAATTTTGCGATTCCCAGATAATCCAAAAACAACAGCGGATCTCCTCCTGTCGTCAAAATATCATTGACCGACATCGCCACCAAATCCTTACCCGCAACCTCCAGCAAATCATGCTTAAGAAGCAACTCCAGCTTCGTCCCCACTCCATCGCATCCAGTCACCAAGACCGGCTGCTCATAATCACTCAAGTCATAAGCCGCTGCAAAAAGCCCAAAAGCTCCAAAAAGCTGACGTTGTTGCTGCGTTCTTTTCACGTGGGCTCCAATTTCACCCACAAAAGCCGCCGCCCTTCGTGTATCCACTCCCGAATCCTTATAAGTTAGTTCGCCTGCCATTGAGGCCAGCAGCATGAAAACCCGATGGCTCCCTGTCACCCTTTTTTCGAGCCTCCTCCTACTCATTACCCAAAAAATTAACCGAAAAAGTAAAAGCGGGAGTGGAGATTTTTCATTTTCGAGGCTAAAAACTCCCCCCAGAAGATGATTCCTACCGAACACGATGACCCAATCAATGCCCGCATTCTCCAAATCTCAGAAGACCTCATCGCCGGCTTCCAGAGCAATCCCTTCACCATCATTTCCGAAAAATCAGGGATTGAGCTCCCCATCGTCCTAGAACGGATTCGAGCCATGCTCGAAGCCGGAGTCATCCGTCGCGTCCGGCAAACCCTTCTCGCCACCAAATTGGCTCACGGCGCACTTGTCGCTTGGCGAGTCCCCGAGGAAAAATTGACCGCCATTTTCAATTACATGTTTCAACACGACCCCTTCTCGGGACACGTCGTCACTCGTTCTACTGATAAAGAAGTCTCCGGATCTGGTTACCGCCTTTGGACCACTCTCAAAGTCCCTCAAGGTGAATCTCTCGACGAACATGCCACCGTCCTCAAAAATATCGTTGGGGCCGAAGAATACATCTTGATGCCAGCTCACGGCGTCTTCGCATTAGGAGTGGGTCATACCCGCCGCAAAGGATTAGAACCCGGAGCGAAGATCGATGCTCCCGCCGAAATGATGACCACCACCACCGTCGAACTCACTCCCGAAGAATGGAAAATCTTACTCGCGCTCAAAGAAGAGCTAACTCCTGAAGAAATTGTTTCTAACTGCTGGGACAAACGAGCCGAAATCGCAGGTGTCTCCATAGAACGCTTTTGCGAAGTCGCAGAAACACTCAACACCAAAAAAGTGATCGGACGGTTCTCCACTTTTCTCGAGCACGTCAAACCTTCCGAAACAGGAAAAAAAGTCACCCGCTTTAACGGACTTTTTCATTGGGCCGTTCCGGAAGGAATGCAGCAGCAAGCCGGAGCAGAAGTAGGACGCCATCATTGCATGACCCACGCCTACTGGCGAGAAGGCGGACCCAAATTTGGCAACGTCAATATCATGGGAGTCATGCACGGCACTGAAAAACCCAAAGTCATGGAACACAAAGCAGCCATCGACCGTCACTTGGAATCCGAAGGCATCCCCGTCAGCTACACCAACGTATTCTGGGGCGGCCGATCCGAAATCAAACCTTCCGAAATTTCGCCAAAAATTTACCAAGAATGGCACGCCAATCCCCCCCAATTTCATGGCTAGCAAAAAAACCACGAAAAATCGGCACCACTCATTAAAAATAAAACACTTAAAACTATTTTTCAGCTTTTTTCCTCCATACCCAAAGTGCCTTTTCCCTTGCTACCTATTCGACCTCTTTTACATTTCAAAATGCAAACGGCATCAGTCGTCTGCCTTAAAGACAGGGGATGCTTCCCCATTAAACCAACCAAAATCAATAAAATGAAAACAACAAAAGGACAATTACGATCCGGTTTCACCTTGGTGGAACTCTTGGTCGTAATCTCAATTATTGTCGTTCTGGCCGGCCTTGCCGTACCCACCGCGATGAAAGCCCTCGGTAAAGCCGAGCAGGTCACCGGCATCAACAATGTCAAAGGCATCAAGTCAGGGCTCGACCTCTTCGCCCAAGACTTCGATGGCGAATACCCAAGTGACGACACCGCAGAAGAACTCGGTGAAATCTCCGACGACAATGTAAGTAGCTCAAGCGGTCGTGGTACCGGCTCCAAATCAAGACTCGACCGTCGTAATCTCGATGGCGGCAAAAAACTCGGCGAACGTCGTAGCAGCCGTCGCGCTACTGCCTCCAACTCAGGTGGCAGCACTTCGAACGACTACTTCAATCAACTCATTGCAGCCAGAGCATTAGACAACGAAGATCTCTTCTACCTCAAATCCTTCAAAAAAGCTTTTCTCTTGAAAAAGCCTAACAACGACAAAAAGATCGATCAGGGAGAAAACGTATGGGGTTACACTAAGAACCTTCAACAGACTTCTAGTAGTCACCTCCCAGTCGTATTTGATAGCCCTATCAGCGGAGGAGATTCACCTAAGTTCTCTGGTAAAGTTTGGGACGGTAAAGTCATCATGGCTCGCCTTGACAGCTCAACTCGAACTGAATTAATTGGTGGCAGCGACAAAAAATCTGGCCCCGTAAGAGGCAAGATTGACGGTGAACGCTTAAACCTCTTCTCTCCTGAAGCTCTCGAAGAAGGAATCATGGTCCCTGCTGACCTCAAGCGCATCGGAAGCGGAAACTAATTCCTCGCTTTCTTTCTTTTAATCAGCCGGCTCCTCGACAAGGGGAGCCGGCTTTTTCATGCCAATTTCACACCCGTTTCATCGTCCTTTCATGTTCGTAGCGTCTCCTAACAACCTAACCCAAGG
>CAZUEC010000287.1:0-3433 GCA_964618865.1 uncultured Roseibacillus sp.
GAATTTATGCTAAAAGTGATGCGCATGATACAAAGCGAACAAGACATTCGCGCCCGCACCCGCGCCATCGAACAACTTCGCCGCTCAACCATTCCTCGCCAGCGTCCTCGCCTCCAACCTCGACTACCATGAAACCTCTCCTATATCTCCTCAGCCTTGCCCTTCTACCCTCCTCCCTCAACGGTCAAGAGCTAGCAGTAGAACTCAAACAAACAGGCTCTCCTCAAGAGATAGCCGAACGAGTCCTCGCCCGCGCCGAAGAGCTTGCCGAAGTGCAAGATGAACTCTCTGCCGATGTCATGGAACTCATCGAAAGCCAAACTGTCCCAGAAGTCATCGCCCTTCTCGAAGAAGTCGAACAAGTCATGATCGAAGTCATCGACGACCTCGCCGAAGGAACTACCGGAGGCCCAACCCTAGCCGCAGAAACCGAAGTCATCGAAAAAATCCTCGCCGCCGCTCAAGAAAAACAACAATCGTCAGAAGACTCATCCCCCGAGTCCAAAGAAAGTATGGGCGCGATGTTAGACATGATGAAACGCATGACCGGAAAACAAACCGGCGAAAACCAAGGAAAAGAACCTTCTGAAGAAGGAGAAAAACCAAACGGAGAAAGCTCAGGAAACGGCTCTACCGGCGATTCCGATACCAAGAACAAAGAACAATCCGGAAAAATCGGTGACGAAAATTCAGTCCGTATCATCCCAAGAGGCAGCGCCCCTCCCGGAACAGGCCTCCCTAACGAATTTCAAAAACTCCTCGACGCTTACAACCGCAACCATCCTGCTAAGCCATGAAGCTTCTCCTCCTCTCTTTCCTCTTCCTGAGCCCACTTCCCATAAGCGGACAAAGCCTCCCTCGTAGAGAAGACAATCCCGTCCCCAGCAAAGTAGACTCCATGTACGAGAAAGGCCTTCGCTTTCTCGCCAAAGAACAAAAAGAAGACGGCTCCTGGGAAGGTCAAAGTCGCTACAGCTCCGAACCTGGCGTAGTCGCTCTGTGTATCCTCGCCTTTCTTGCCCACGGCGAAGACCCCAATCATGGCCCCTACGCCAAAAACATCTCCAAAGCTCTCACCTACATTCGTGATAACCAAAACTCCGACAACGGTTACATCGGAAACAGCATGTACAACCATGGCTTTGCCACCTTGGCTCTCGCCGAATCCTACGGCGTCGTAAATGACCCTCGCCTTGCAGCCTCTCTCTCAAAAGCCGTCAAATTAATCCTTTCCGCTCAAGAAAGAAACCCAGCCAACGCTTGGCGCTACACCCCCGACAGCCAAGACGCAGACAGCACCGTTGCCGGATGCCAACTTGTAGCCCTTCTCGCAGCCCGCAATGCCGGAATCGCCATTCCCGACAAGGCCATCGAAAAGGGACTAGCCTACCTCAAGCGCTGCCGCTCTTCACGAGGCGGAATTGGCTACACTTCTCCTTCCGGTGAAAAACCCACCCTCACTGCAATCGGAGTCACCTGCTTTGCTCTCGCCAAACAAAAAGAAGGAAAAGGCTTCGCTGCCAGTGTAGATTTTTTACGTTCAAATCTAACCTACCGAGACCGCCACTACCCCTACTACTTCGAATACTACATGTCCCAAGCCCTCTTCCATGCCGATGAAGAACTCTGGCAAAATTGGAATGCTAAAAACATTCGCTACCTCTCCAACTCCCAACTGCGTAACGGCTCTTGGGCCGACAACAAAGGAGCCCACTTTGCCACCGCCGGAGCTCTTCTTTCCATGGCTCTCAACTATCGCTTTCTCCCCATCTACGAAAAATAAATCGTGAAACTCTACCTCTTATTTGTAGCCACCCTATTGAGCTACCCCATACTCGCTCAAGAAGACGCCACCGATTTCTTGCGCTTTAAAAATGGCGACACTCTCCATGGCAAATACCTCGCCCTTGAAGAAGGCCCCCTCTTGCAATGGCTAAGCAATGAAGCAATTGACCCTATCACCTTTGAGACAAACAACCTCAGAAAACTCATCCTTAACAACGGATGCGCCCAAAAGCCAATCACCAGCACCGGCTTAGTCCAACTCAACAATGGCGACCGCCTACCAGGAAACCTCATCTCCATGGGAAGCGACTCCGTAACCATCCAAACTCAATTTGGCGGCCTTCTCACCATCCCCCGAAACACCGTTCAGACCATTTTACCCAACCGTCATGGCAACAACGTCCTCTACGCCGGACCCTTTAATGATCAAAACTGGGAAGTCCCCGGCACTCGCCCTCAACCAGAAGCAGAAAAAAAACAACCCAGCGACCCAAACAACGAAGTCCCAGCAGACAACCTTGCCGATGACCCACCAAAACCTGAAGAAAAAAAGAACAAAGACACCCTTCCCCTTCTAAATCCCCCTGCTGAGAAAAAACCTTGGGTTTACGGCGGCGCCTCTTGGTTCAGTAATTCGAACAATGTCATTCGACTCAACACCGAACTGCCTGACCTTGTCTCCATCCGATTCAAACTCGCGTGGCAAGCACCCTTTAGCGCAAACATCGCCGTCTTCGCCGACTTTAAACGCCCAAATAAAAAAACACGTGTCAGAAGAGTACAGGAAAATAATGATGACAACAAACCTCTCAACGAAGAACTAGCCGAAAAACCAAAACCAAAACCAAAACCAAAACAAAAACCCGAACCCGAACCCGAACCCGAACCCGAACCCGAACCCGAATTCAACGACATTATGGAAGTCGGCCCCGGCAACCATGTAGCCGAAACTTTTGGTTCCGGCTATCTCATCTCCGTTCGTTCAAGTTATTCCGGACTCCAACGCCTCGGCTTCGATGGTAAAAACCGAAGCACCAAAAACGCCCTCTCCAACTCCGGAAGCCGCCTCAATATAAACGACCTCTTTTTTGCAGAATTTGAAATTCGAGCAAATCGTCAAAAAGGAAAAATCAGTCTTTTCGTCAACGGCGAATTCTACTCCGAATGGCAAGACCCCGCCGAACCTCTTGAGAAAACAAAACGCTACTTTGCGATCTCCACAGAAGGCAAATCTCGCATCCGTATCAGTGACGTTGTCATCTCTGAATGGAACGGAATGCCTGACTCCGCCCTCAGCATGAAAACCAAAGAACGCGATGTTCTTCTTCTCGCTAATGGGACAGATCGAATTTCCGGAAAAATTCTTAACCTAGAAGAAGAAACCTTCCTGATTGAATCCAACTACGGACTCCTTCAAATCCCTGCCCACGAAGTCACCGACATTCAACTTGCCAGCAACTCCATAATCGAACCAGTCACATCCAGCGGCGACGAAATCCTAGTCAGCTTACAACCAAATGGACTCCTCACTCTCAAACCTCAACAAGGTGCAAAAAACCTCCTCACTGGTGAACACCTCATTCTCGGCGACCTCACCCTCGATCTACGTTATGCTTACCTCTTGGAATTCGATCCTATCGGTTCTATC
>CAZUEC010000288.1:0-3427 GCA_964618865.1 uncultured Roseibacillus sp.
TGCTTGGAAATTTATAGACTCGCTTTGAGCCGTATTAGGAGGGTGATTCGATTGATTGTGTTCGCTGCCTCCTTTCAGTCGGAGGCTTTTTTCTATTTCGCAAATAAAGTTCCTGAGAGGAGTGAAAAGACCTGCTCGCTTCTTGCTCCTTGTGAAAAAGATGTTCTTCTTCTCAACCGCATTTTCCAATGAGTCCGCACATCGAGATCATCGCCCAAGAAACAGGCTTAAAATTGTCCTCCGTCGCCGCTACGGCCAAACTTTTAGAAGAGGGAGGTACTGTTCCTTTCATCTCTCGTTACCGCAAAGAGCAAACTGGCTCTCTTGATGAGGTTCAAATCACGACCATTCGCGATCGTCTCAATGAATTAGTCGCTCTCGACAAACGGCGTGAGGCCATCTTGAAGTCTCTCGACGAGCGTAAACTTCTCACTGAGGAGCTCAAACAGAAGGTTCTCTCCGCTAAAACGTTGAGTTCCCTCGAAGACGTTTTTGCTCCCTTCCGACCTAAGCGCCAAACTCGCGCCACCAAGGCCGCCGATAAGGGTCTCACTCCTCTCGCCGATTGGCTTCTGGACAACCAGAACGCTGACCCATCAGAAGAAGCCGCTCAGTTTCTCTCCGACGAAGAGGGGAAAGAAGTCGCCACCGCCGAGGACGCTCTCGCCGGAGCACGCGATATCATCGCCGAGCGCGTCGCCGAGGATGCGGATCTCCGTGGAAGTGCTCGCAAAGTTTATGAGACCGATGCCACCATCGCCTCCAAGATTTTATATGGAAAAGAAGAAGAAAATGATGCTCAGAAATTTCGCGACTACTTCGACTGGAGCGAGCCCATCGATAAGATTCCTTCTCACCGCTTGCTCGCCATTCGCCGTGGCGCCAAGGAAGGCTTTCTTTATATGCGCGTTACCGTTCCTCCTGAACAAATCGCCAGTCTCGCGATTCCTACATGGGTGACTGGCAATGGGCCCGCGAGTGAGGAAGTGGTCAAAGCGGTCGATGATGGTTGCAAGCGTCTGCTCATGTCCTCCATGGAAACCGAAGCCCGTCTCTTCTCTAAGAAACGCGCTGACGAAACCGCGATCACGGTCTTTGCCGATAATTTACGTGAGCTCCTTCTCGCCTCTCCGCTTGGCGAAAAGCGAGTCCTCGCCATCGACCCCGGTTTCCGGACGGGCTGCAAGACCGTGGTCCTCGATCGTTCCGGAAAGCTTCTTCATCACACCGTCCTTCACTGCACTGCTGGATCTCAATCTCAAGTCCGTGCTGCTGCTGAAGAAGTCGCTAGTCTGCTCAAGAAGCACGCTATCGAAGCCATCGCCATCGGCAACGGAACTGCCTCCCGCGAGACCGAGAGCTTCATTCGCAAGCTCAAGGTTAACCTTCCCATCATCATGGTCAATGAGAGCGGGGCTTCCATCTACTCCGCCTCCGAAGTCGCCCGCGAAGAATTTCCCAACGAAGATGTCACTGTGCGCGGTGCCGTCTCCATTGGACGTCGCCTCATGGATCCTCTTGCCGAGCTCGTCAAGATTGACCCCAAGTCCATCGGCGTCGGTCAATATCAACATGACGTCGACGAGCGCGCCCTCAAGAAGAGCCTCGACGACACCGTGATCTCTAGCGTGAACGCCGTCGGGGTAGAAGTGAACACCGCCTCCAAGCAGCTCCTCTCTTACGTCTCCGGCCTCAATAGCACCCTCGCCGGAAACATTGTCGCCTACCGAGACACCAATGGTCCTTTCCAATCACGCAGTGCTCTCAAGAACGTGCCTCGCCTTGGTGAAAAATCCTTTGAGCAAGCCGCTGGATTCCTCCGTGTCCGGGGAGGGGAACACCCGCTCGACGCCTCCGCCGTTCACCCCGAACGTTATAAACTTGTCGAGCAAATGGCTAAAGATAATGGCTACGAACTCAAGGACCTGTTAGGGAATCCTGCCGCTCGTAAAAACATCAATCTTCAGCAATACGTTAGTGAAGAAGTCGGCCTCCCGACCCTCGAAGACATCATGGCCGAGTTGGCCAAGCCGGGACGTGATCCCCGAAAGCAATTCGAGATCTTCTCCTTTGCCGAAGGCGTCGAAAAGCCCACCGATCTCATCACCGGAATGAAGCTCCCCGGCATCGTCACCAACGTCACTGCCTTTGGAGCCTTTGTCGATGTCGGCGTGCACCAAGACGGGCTCGTCCACGTTAGCCAACTTGCTGATAAGTTTGTAAGCGACCCTGCCGAAATCGTCAAAGTTGGGCAAAAAGTTCACGTCACCGTTACCGAAGTCGATCTTAAGCGGAACCGCATCTCCCTGTCGATGAAGGCCCAGCCCGAACTCGAGGGAGAAAGTAAAAAATCCCGCCAACCTAACAGGCGCGACAATTCCGCCCCGCGCAACCAGCGAAACTCGCGTAATAATTCAGGCCAGAGAAACCAGAACAATCGGAATACCCAAAACAACGACGACTGGTTTTCGATGGCGATGAAGAATGCCAAGAAGAAGTAGCCTCTTTCCTTTCTCGAAGTGGTATCATCTTCCTTGTCCAGAAGGATTTTAATCCACTAGCTCTTGCAGCTCCTACTTAAAAATGTGGATGGCTCTGCTATCGCCCTCACAAAACGGGTGTGCGAGGTTCATTTTCAGATATTCTTCAAGGATTCGCGCGAAGGAGGTTTGGCGAAATGGTTCGTCTATTCAGAACGATATTCTCCTCAACGAAAAAAGAGACCTTCGCTCCGAGAGGAAAGGAAAGGGGAGGGTCAAGGAACGAGCTTGTAGTGAGAAGCACTAGCCTCTTCACCTAGCAAACGATCACCTTTGTAGACTCGTACTACCCAACCGTTAGCCTTGGAGCCAGAAGCTGGCTTAGTCTGGAAACGGTTTCGATTTCGATTTCGATTATTTCCCCTATTCCGATTATTGCCCCGTCTATTTCGGTTATTATTCTTGTTCTTAACTCGGACACTCTGTTTACGGGTATGAGTGAATCTTTCGACTGGAGTTTGAATACTCACTGTTTGTTGGTCACCAAACTCAATTTTCTGGGTGGAGGTATGTTCGGTTCTATTTCCTGTCGCTAAGTCTTTGGCAATGATAATGGAGACTACTTTCAACTCCCCTGAGATTCCTTGAAAAGAGCGAAGCTGAACATCGAGGTAGTGGCCGATACTCTCAGTGGTTTCTCGCTTAGTGTTGTTCCGGTTTTCTTCTTTTTTGACACGGATTGAAACCAGCCGTTCGTTTCTAACACGATCTTGTGCTTGGCAAATAAACGAACCAGCAAGGAACAGAAGACACATTGAAAAAATTTTCACGATGGAGACAAGCTACCAGTCTATTGGCAATTAGCCAAGAAAGTAAACAGATTCGCCATTTCCCCGTGCTTTCACAAACTAAGGTGAATGGAGTAGACGGTAAGATTCCACTCTTCT
>CAZUEC010000289.1:0-3427 GCA_964618865.1 uncultured Roseibacillus sp.
GAGTGTGATGGATGTGCGGGAGCGTCCGGAGGGAAAAGAGGAGGCGGCGAATCAGGCGCAAGCTAAGTTTCGGGATGGTCGTTCGGACTTTATCGCGTTGCTAAAGATTTGGAATGCGGTGGGGAAGTTTCGGGATAGCAAGGGACGTTTTCAGCGAAATCAGTTACGGAAATTTTGTCAGAAGAACTATTGTAACTTTAGGAGGTTGGTGGAGTGGGATCAGGTGGTGGGTGAGATTACGCGATCGTTTTGTCAACGAGACCAGAAGCCGGATACGAGAAATCAGATTTTTGAAGTGGAAGTGTCCGAGGGAAAGGGGGCACGGAATCGAGCGGCGAAGTATTATAAGGAGATTCACTGTTCTTTATTGGCTGGCATGCCTCGGTCGGTAGGGCTCTGGGATAAGGAAGGGAAGACTTACAAAGGGGTGGGTGGGATGAAGTTTGCCATTTTTCCGGGTTCAGGTTTATTTAAGGAGAAGAAGCGGCCTGATTGGGTGTTAGCCTTTGAGTTGGTTGAGACTTCGCGCTTATGGGCCCGGAAGGTGGCTTGGATGAAGTCAGAATGGGTGGAAGAGGTAGCTCCTCATTTGTGTCGTCGACGTTATCACTCTCCTGAATGGGCTGAGGGACAGGGGGCGGTTTATGGGAAAGAGACGGTGTTGTTAGCTGGTTTGACGGTGGTGCCTGGGAGGTCGGTATTTTTTGGGCGAGTTTCTCCGAAGGCGGCGCATGAGGTTTTTGTGCGAGAGGCAATTTTGGAAGGCCGTTTGCAGGGGCAAGTGCCGTGTCTTGAACGTTTGGGGAAAGTGAGGCAGCAGGCGACGGTGGGAGAGCGCAAGTTGCGGCGAGTGGGAGGGTTGTGGATGGAGGAGTATGCGTATGATTTCTTTTTTGCCCGCATTCCGGTGGAGGCGACGACAGCAAAGGCTTTTCATGCTTGGAGAAAGGCGGGAGAGAATGAGGAGAAGTTGATGATTAGTCTACGGGATGTTGTTTGGGAGGAGGGGATTGAGAGTCGTTTAATGTTATTTCCTGATGTGATAGAGCATGGTGGGAGGGAGTGGTTAATAGAGTATGTTTGTGATGCGGAGGCGGAGGATGATGGTTTAGTTTTTGAGGTAGAGTTAGCGGAGTTGTCATATTTGCCAGATTATCTTCCGGGGTGGGTGGTTCCGGGTCTGTTAGAAGAGCGAGTGGAGCTTTTGATTCGCAGTTTGCCTAAGGATTGGCGAACGCGTTTTCAACCGGTGAAGGGGACAGCAGAAGATTTTCTGAAAGAATGGACTGGTTGGGAACCGCAGGTGGATCTGTTGGAAGCTTTGGGAGAATTTCTATCAGGAATGGCGGGAGTCGTGATCGAGCCTTCCATGTTTGATCCATCCAAATTGCCCAAGTGTTTACGTCCCACCATTAATGTCCGTGATGAGAAGGGCAAGAGCTTAGCTTTCGGAGAGGATGTGCGGGACTTAAAGGAAAAGTTAGCGGGACTCTTACGCTCGCGTCGAGAAGAAGCGGCAAACGAAGAGTGGGAGATGACGGGGGGCACCATTTGGAGTTTTGGAGATTTGCCCTCGGAGGTCGATGGGGTCTTTCCGGCCTTGGTCGATGAGGGAGAGACGGTAGGGCTAAGAGCCTTTTTGGATAGAGAAGAGGCAAGGGAAAGTCATCGTGCTGGATTGGTGCGCTTATTCTGGCTTGATCATGAGTCTCTCCTGCGTGGCTATCTCAAACGAGGGTTACTACGGCCTTTGGCTAAGCTCGTTTTTGGGCCGAATCAGCAAGAGGCGCTCGAGATGCAGGTCTTACGAGTGGCTGTAGAGGGCGCTTTCTTCAAGCAGGCTGCTGAATTGCCACGTACTGCTGAGAGTTTTGCCGCTGCTTCGGAAGCCGCACGAGGCTGGGTCTTGGATATTGCAAAATCATTAAGTGCTGAATTGGAACGATCTGCCGAGAGTTACGAAGAAGCTCGTAAATGGATGAGTGACAAAGGAGACGCGAAACTTTATATTGAGACCTTGGCTGATCTTTCAGAAGAATGCGAGTGGTTGACGCGAGATGGCTTTCTCTGGAAGGCTGGTGCGAAACGGGCGCTTCGCTATGGGCGACACTTCGATGGCATTGCAGAGCGTCTGAAGCGTATAGACAGCTTGCCATTGGCAAAAGACGAGGAAAAGCGCAGGCAGTTAGATAATCTTTGGTTAGATTGGTTGAAGCAATGGCGTGCGAGATCGGAAGCTGCTCGACTTTGGGAAGTGGGGTGGATGCTAGCGGAATGGCGAATTCAGCTCTTTGCGCCTGGAGTTCCCAGAGAGGGGAAGGTGAGTGAAAAGATGATTGCAAAGATGCTTTAGAGGCATTTGCGTAATCGTCGTCTGAGGGACATAAAAAAGCGGAGATCCCTGAAAGAGAAAAGGGACCTCCACTTGGGGGAAAGATGGGGACTAAATAAAGTTACTCTCTTTTCCTAAATCGGTGGTGAGGAGGTAGCAGACCGCGCCTCGGCGCTTTTGCTTAAACTGCTTCATCTTGTCCAGGGCAGCGCTGACTGCGGTGTCTTTCGCTGCCTCGTCATCAAGACCGAGTTTTTTGGTCATGAAGCCATTCTTCAGGGTCGCCAGCTCACTCTTGTCGGAGGCTGAAACGAGGGACGCATCGAGGCTTTGATTGGCGATGCCGAACCCTTTCACGATTTTCTCCAAGAGAGCATCATTGACGGATACGCCGATTTCCTCAAGTTGGGCCTTTGATTTAACAATATTATCTTCTGCTGACATAGCATACCTATTCGATAGGAAGGAGCGTTGGGCGCAAGGGAAAATTAAGCCCTTTAGAGAATAGGATTATTTGGGATATCATGGAAAAGCGAGAATTCCTCCATTTTCAAAGGATAAGAACACTATTCAGTCAGCTCTTTCTTATCTGATCTTTTTACACAGCTTTGACACTTCTCTCTTCCAACTCTGCCACAGTCGCAGAGTCATGAAGAAACACATCCTACTTCTCAGCTTCTCAATCGTCGGCCTAGCCACCATCGCTCCAGCCCAAAACCAAGACCCATTCGCAGCCGACCAAGCCGCAGAGCAAAACAAGGTCTCAACAAAGAAGAACAAAGCAGCATCTCATTCCAACGACGGCCACCCTAAAATCATCTCCATCTGCTACGAAACCTTTTCCCTCTCGCTGGCCGATGCCGCCGCTCTCCGACGTAAAGAATTCAGCGATGCTCTCCTCTACCAAAAAATATTAGATGGAATCAAAGCAGGAACAGCTAAACAAGAGACCTTTGCGATACTTCGAGATCGCTCTGGTGAACGAGTTATGAATGAAAGCATCACTGAAAAAATCTACCCAACTGAATTCGAACCACCTAAAATTCCTAACCAATTGGGAATCGCGCTTAGTCCGAGTCCCAGCGAAGAGCAACC
>CAZUEC010000290.1:0-3396 GCA_964618865.1 uncultured Roseibacillus sp.
GAATAAGCATCATCCCCATTAGTTCCGGTATCAAACATCGCAGCCTCCATCGAATCCGGGTCCCAAATCAAATAACTCCCGACCGTAAAATCCTCAAACGGAGTGATGAATTGACGAAGCCCTTCAATCTCAAACTCAACCGGACTCCAACTCTTCTTTGCTAACTCAACAAGCGAATCTGGGGCAAGTTCAAGAAAAGGAGCAATCTTGCACAAAGACTCCTCTAGAAATTCACCTCGCTCTAACTGAGAAATCTCTGCGGAGGAAACTCCACTGACAGAGGATAACGCCTCCCGGCTCACACCTCTTCCCCTCATCGCCTTCCCAAGCACATCCTCGAAATTATCTTCCAATGGTATCACTGCCATAGCCGACCCAAAGCTAACCACCCCTTCCTGATTGTCTAGCCACCGAGAGAGAAAAAAACTCACTCTCACACCTTTACCCTCTTTCTCAGAGCGTAGCCTCTACGCCACCCACCTCGGACAAATCACTCCCCCTCTTCTTCAGGTTCAAGAAACTGCAGAAAATCCTGAGTCCATTGCACTTCGTTTTTATGCCCAGCAAATTGCTCAAGATGCTTCAACATCGCCAAGGCCGCTCCCTTTTGATCTCCCATTTTAAAGACCGAGCCCTCTAAATCCCAAAGCATCTGAGGGCGCTTCTCCACTAGAAAACGCTCAAAACCAGCCGACCGCTCTCCCTTGGTAGGGCTTTGCGACTTAGCCTCCAAGAGCTGCGCCTCCTGCTGAATCCACTTACCCCAAGCACTTCTGAAAGAAGCCACATTCTTCTGATTCGCCAAAGGAGGCAGAATGAAATTTTTGTAAACCTCATCCAACTTAACAGGACTCACTGGCCAACCCTTTTTTGCTGAAACTCCATAGGCGAGCGCAAAAACTGTTTTGGTAACATCACTCTCCAATCTCTTAAATTGATCCCCTTTTAACTCTTGATCTCCAATGATCGAATCTAAAGCCGAGATCGCCTTCGAAGACAGCTCCCCTCCCGCTTCTTCCGAAGTCGAATTCGCTTCGATCGTCAATAACAACCAATTCAACTGATGCCGAAGAACCCGTCGAAACCCTGGGCTATCCTCTCGATCTTTATGACGGCGCTTCCATTCCCGAAAAGACTGCGAACTTTTCTTCTCATCTAAAAAACGAACCTTCTCCACACAATCCAAATAGAGCTCATGCGCCCGATCATCACTCCCCACTGCTCCACGAAAAGCAGTAAGCGCATTTCCAGCTCGCTGTTCTGCCCGCCCTCCAGCTCCAGCCTTCACCTCCTCAAGCTTTTCTAAAAGAGCCTGCCGATCCCCCTCCGTCAGAAGCGCTTCTTCCCCAAACCCGAGGCAAGAAAGCAAAAAACTAAACAGAGTGAGCACTAAAAATTGACGAATGGAAAAGGACCTCATTTTAATATAAACGTTCAGAAAAGAGAATCCCTAGGAAAACTCTCATAAAACAGGATTTTTTTCCAAAACTTGTCAGAACTCACTCTCCCGCTAAAAATAAGCCATGGCCTCACTCTCGATCAGCGAGCTCAATCAACAAGCAACCGAAACTCCTCTCGATACCGAATTTCACGCTCAACTCGCAACCCGACTCGAGAAAGAGACCAAATCAGGCAAACCCTACCTCGAAGCAGGACTCGCCGATTCAACTGGCTCTCTCACTCTCAAAGCTTGGGCCGATCACCCTCTGTTCGATCAGCTCAAATCTCTTCCCCTCGGCACCGCACTTGCCGTCACGGGCAAATTCACCCGGAACCAATGGGGCCTCGACGGCGCCCCTTGGAGCTTCTCTCCGCTCAACGAGCTCGACACCAAAGCCCTCTTTGCGGGCGACCCCGCCACCTTAGAACGCCAACAAGCCGACTACGCTGACATCGAACAATTGGTCGCCTCCCTCCTCGACCCAAGACTCAACGAACTTTGCCACCACTTTCTAAACACCTTCGGTGAACGCTTTCGTCGCACCGCCGCCGCCAAACGCAATCATCACGCTCGTCGAGGTGGCTTAGTAGAACACGTCGCCCAAATGATGCGCTCAGCCCATGCCATCGCAGAAGTCTATCCCAACCTCAATCGCGACTTGATGCTCGCAGGCGTACTTTTCCACGATTGCGGTAAACTTTGGGAAAACACCTACCCCGAAAGTGGCTTCACTCAGCTACATCACCTCTCAGGCGAAATGCTCGGGCACATCCCTCTCGGTATCGAACTGGCAAACAAACTCTGGCGCGACCTCCTTGATTCTCCCAAAGCAGAATCTTGGGAAAATTATGAACCCAGCTCCGAATCCGTTCGCCTCCACCTCCTCCACCTCATCGCCGCTCACCACGGAACTCACGAATTCGGCTCCCCCACCCTCCCGCGTACTCCCGAAGCCTTTACTTTGCATTACCTCGACAATCTCGATGCCAAATACGAGATGCTCAAAGATGCCTATCGAGAATCCAATGAACTCGCACCCGGAATTCTAGAACGTCGATTCCCTCTCCCCTCCAATTTAGTCACCCCTCTTCCTAAATTTGAGGAAAAACCAAATAACTAACTCATTAACAATAACTTAAAGGAAAACTCTATTTTAGAAACATTCTTCTCATTTCAGGGAAAAATTCACAAAAACCTTAAAATAAACAAATTGCAACATATCCAACTTTCCACTACCACGGAGAGAAAGTGATGAAGGTCTTGCAAAGGACCTTTGACCGTTTATAAACTCGAGCAAGAATGATGAGTTAAACCTCTAAAATTCAAAATTAGTTGTGGTTAAACTCAAATTAGTCCCTGAAAACTCCCCTGATACGCCTAATTTATCCGAATTAGATGACGCGACCCTTGTCGCTCAATGCCAAGCCGAACTCCCCGACGATCTCACCGCTTATAAAGAACTCGTAAGACGCTATGAGGGACTGATATTCAATACGTGCCGACGAGTAATTGGCTCCTCCGAAGATGCTGAAGAAGTCACTCAAGACACCCTCTTACAAATTTTTCACAAGCTCCACCAATTCCAAGGCCGCTCAAGTTTTAAGACTTGGTTGTATAAAATTGTGCACAATTACTGCCGTAATCGCATCTCAAAGTTAGCAAGGAAACGTGAGGGTCAAAACGCTTACGAAGAAAATGCCGCAAATGATGAGGAAGATCGTGAGGCCAACGCCCGTCGAGCTGCCCTCTCTCAAGCCGTTGAGGAAGCCCTCAGCAAATTAAAAGACCAAGAACGTGAAGTCATCGTTCTCAAATTCATGTCAGGATTGACGCTGCAAGAAACAGCAGACGTCCTCGAGGTGAAATTGAGCGCTGCGAAAATGCGCCTCTATCGGGCTCTCGAGTCCTTCAAAGAAGCATACGCACGAATCGATAACGCACCACCTGTCCCCAAC
>CAZUEC010000291.1:0-3393 GCA_964618865.1 uncultured Roseibacillus sp.
AGGCTGGTTGGCTGGAGAGAGAGGCTGTTCTGTTTTGAAAAATAGGGATGGCGCTCAGATCGGAGAAGTGTTTTTTTGAACAATTCAGGATTGCCACTAGGGTCTCACTTTCTTCTCATAGGCGGGTGATTGAAGAAGCGCGCGAGGTTCTGAGGGAGATTTTTGGCTTTGACGAGTTTCTCAGTGGCCAGCAGGAAATTGTGGAGTGCATTTTAGAAGGGAGGGATGGACTTGCAGTGATGCCAACTGGGGGAGGGAAGAGTCTTTGTTATCAACTTCCTGGTTTAGTGAAAGAGGGGGTTACTTTGGTTGTTTCGCCTTTGATTGCATTGATGAAAGACCAGGTGGATGCTCTGCAGGCTAAGGGGGTGCAGGCAGCGGTTATTAATTCGTCCCAAAGTTGGGATGAGCAGAAGGAGATTCTCGAAGAAACGAGAGCTGGTCGAATTAAATTGTTATATGTTGCTCCCGAACGATTCCGAGCAGCGAGTTTTACGACGACGATGTCGAATGTGAAGATTTCGATGTTGGCGATTGATGAAGCTCATTGCTTGAGTCAATGGGGTCATGACTTTCGGCCAGATTACTTACGCTTGGGGCGTGCTCGTCAAGAGTTGGGTAATCCACAATGTGTCGCCTTTACTGCGACTGCTACTCCAGTCGTTAGGGAAGATATCCTAAAGGTGTTAACTTTGCAGAATCCCTTTGAAACGATTACTGGTTTTGCACGCCCCAATTTGAGTTTTAACATTACTGCGGTTGCAAAAAAGGCGGATAAGTTCAAACGCCTTCGAGAAATTATCTTGGAATATAAAACAGGAATTGTCTACTGTGCGACACGTAAGAAGGTTGATGAAGTCAGCGAGACTCTTGCAAGTTGGGGCTTAAAAGTGGCGGCATATCACGGGGGAATGACCGATCAGGAGCGGGATCGAGTGCAGGACTCATTTATCTCTCGTCGTAAGGATGTAGCGATTGCGACCAATGCCTTTGGAATGGGCATTGATCGCAGTGATGTTCGTTTCGTCGCCCACTTTGAAGTGCCGGGTAGCGTAGAGGCTTACTATCAAGAAGCAGGGCGGGCAGGACGGGATGGAGAAGCTGCGTGGTGTGAGTTATTTTGGAATTTTGCGGATACGCGGACGCAGGAGTTTTTTTTAGAAGGGGTGAATCCTGGCCCAGGGGTTGTGCGAGATTTGTATGAGTGGTTGCGTTCTTCCAGTGATGAGAAAAACGAGGTTTACCGGAGTCTTGATGAGATGCGTGATGAGTTGGGGGTTTCTAATGGAATGGCGGTTGGTAGTGCTTTGTCTCTTTTGGGTCGATTAGGTTATGTGCAGCGATTTGATGTGACTGGTCGACGAATGCGTGGAACTCGTTTATTGAAAGTTGGCCAAGCTCTTGAACTCGATGAAGTGGCGATGGCTGAAAAAGAGCGTCGTGATCGGCAAAAGCTTGATGCAATGGTTTCACTTTGTGAATCAGGTGGATGCCGGCAAGAATGGATTCTCGACTATTTTGGTGAAGAGGGAGCAGAGTGTGGAACTTGCGATGTTTGTCGAAGTGGTCGCAGTGGTGAGCGGCGTGATTTAAACGATGGAGAACAACTCATCGTCCGTAAGGCTTTGAGTGGGGTGGCTAGGATGAGTGAACGGCTTGGGCGAACTTGGCAACCGCGATTTGGAAGAGGAAAAATTATTCTCATGTTGACTGGGAGTCAGAGTCAGGAGGTGCTCAATGCAGGTTTAAACCGTTTGACGACTTATGGTCTTTTGAAAGAAGAAGGGGCGGCTTTTTTGAATGAGCTATTTCCTGCTCTGACAGATGCGGGCTATTTGCAAACGATCCGCAAAGGGGACTATCCTTTGCTGACTCTTACTGAGAAGGGGCACCAGGTGATGACTGGGAAGCAATCGATTCGTATGATTTGGCCTCATCGAAAGACTTCTGCAGGGAGTGATGAGGGGCCATTTGATTCGCGGGTGTATTCACGTTTAGCGGATTTGAGGACTCAGATTTGTAAAAAAGAAGGATGTCCAGCTTACATGGTTTTGAGTAATCGGGCTTTGGAGGGTTTGGCTCGGCAAATGCCTCAGTCTATTGCAGAAGCGCTCGATGTTCCGGGTATTGGACCGGGTAAAGCCAATCAGTATGGGGAACAATTCTTGAACATTATTCGCGATATGTCCTGAACAAAAAACGCACAAACGACTGGAGCGTTGGGCGGAGTGGGGCAGAGTAATAAGAGATGAAGGTCAATATTCCTCCGCCTCCGCAGAAGTTGTTTCGCCAGTTTGAGGCGGGCGAAATTTCTCGAGCTGAATTGCAGGCTACTTGTGCTCTTCACCAACGTGAGATGATTGCCGAAATCGAGGAAATGAAACGTAATCCTCTGGCTGCCTTTGTGGAGGAGTTGCTCATCAAGCGAGAAGCGGCTCGTATCCGGAGAGAGCATGGCGAAGGTTTGGTGCGGGAAATTTTTAGTGCGTTAGCGGAAGTGCCAGATTTTCCTCCTGCGATTTTGCTCTGGAATGCCGATCATCGTGATGTGCCTTTTCAGTGTTTTTTTCGTTTCCGTCGTGAACCTGTCTTTCGTTTGATCTCACTTCGGAATCAAGGGATCAGTGTTACCGCGGTGGTGGAATATGGGTCTGTTGATCGCAAGCTCGCTACTCGGGAAACTTTTATTTTGCATCGCAGTGTCGGGAATCGATTTCATGTGACTAAGCGTAAGGCGAAGTGATGTTTATTTTCCTAGCACGCGATGGAGCTGGTTTCTCGTCGTTTGTTCATCGATCCGACTTTTCATGTAGAGAGTGAGAATTTTGCCACATTCTCGGCCTGCGATATTATCGCGAACTTCGGTTTCGGATTCTTTGCGCCCTGAACGGGCTTGTTTGAGATCGGTGAGACCGATGAACCAAGAGGCTAACCATCCGAGAGGCCCTAAGAGATAGCAGGCGAGATGAAAATAGAGATGGCGATACATTTGCCCTTCTTGCCCATTTTTAATCAATTCATCTTTGAAGCCAGTGGTGGGTAAGTGTCGGCTCTTGATGCGCTTGCGCATGTGCTGAATTTTTCGGCAAAGAACTCCGATTCCAAGGCGATAACGTTGAAAAATAGAGCCTGGGCGAGCTAGTTGGATTAAGATGTTGGTAAAGCGATCCAGGGAGGTCATGGTTTTTTGAAGTTTCCGAGGATGTGGGCGAGGACCTTCTCGTGAATTTCTTCTGACGATTGACGAGCATCTATTCGAAAAATAAAAGAATCAGTGAGGCTGGCGAAAATGCGTGCGCAGGCTCGTAGGTTTTCTTCTTTTTCAAATTCGTTTCCTGAGCCATCGCGTCCTCCAATTCGTTGTAAGGCTTCTTGCACAGGTAGCTCTAGTAG
>CAZUEC010000292.1:0-3386 GCA_964618865.1 uncultured Roseibacillus sp.
GCCCGAGCCACGTCCCAATCCAGAGTTTGCTTGGGACTTGATTTCCCGGAAAGCGCTTTCGGCAAGTGAGGGAGAGTTAATCCGTAATCCACGAGCACGGAGTGCGAAGCTTCGACTCGCAAAAAAACGATGAGTAAGAATAAAAAGAAAAAAATTAATCGTAACCCAGCTGTTTTGGCTCTCGTGGTTTTAACGGCAGTTTCGGTAGGTGCGACAGGAGTTTTTCATACTGTTTTGAAGAATCATCAATTGCATCTAAGGCGTGAAGTGGCACGTACGGAGCAGCGTATCCAGGACTATGATCGTGATGTGACGAATCTTGAGATTCGGATTGGACAATTAGAGCATCACCGGGAGTTAGAGAGTACGTTGATTACTTCGAACACCCAGTTGTGTGAAATTCCATTGCAAGCAATTGAAGGTATTTTTGCTGTAGGGACCGTTCCCAAAGTGGCTCAGACCGACTAAATGAATCGAGGACTGCAAGTACGTGTTTTGGTAGTGTGCCTAGCTTTGGTAGCTGGGCTTAGTGCCCTTTCGGGCAGACTTATTTATCTACAGTGGGACTCTGGAGAGAGTCGGGAGAGTTCTTCATCTCACCATTCAGAAACTTACGTTCTCAGGCCGCGCAGTGGTTATATTGTGGATCGGAATGAGGAGGTGATTGCGCGTAATAATCCGGTAACTACTATAGCGCTCAATATAAATTATCTTGGCGATGCTTCAACGACTGCTGCTGGAGTAGCCTATGCGCGAGCGGTTTTGCATGAGGAATGGCCTACTGCTAGCGCTCAACGTAAGGATTCGATTCTAAAGAATATTCGGAGTCAGATTAACGATACCAGAAGCAAAGAAGAGATTGTCCAACGGCACCTTTCGTTTTTGGTGAACATTCTGACCACTTACCTCGATGAATACGAACATCGTGATGACTTGCTCAAAGAGATTGGTCCGATTGGAGTTGGTTCGGAAGGAATGAAGATTATCGCGAGGGATGTTTCGGAAGATGTCGCTGATAAAATTCAAGAAGCGGTTGAGGAAAATCGGATTCGGGGACTTATTTTAAAGAAGAGTTTCAAGCGAATTTATACTCACCCTGAGATAGGTGCTCATGTCATTGGGATTACGAGTTTTCGCCCAGTCAAAGAGGGGTCGAAGGAAGAGCGGATGGTTGGCGTTTCTGGAATCGAGAAGAGTCAAGCTCACTACTTGAGTGGTAAAGATGGTTATGAAACGAGAAGTCGAAATGCTCGCAGTTTGGCTTTAGGAAAAACAAGTGGAGTGGTGAAGCCTCCCATTCCTGGATTAGACGTTCAGTTGAGTTTGGATCTCGGTTATCAGACCATTGTAGAAGAGGAGTTGGATATGGGACTCGCCTATGCTCACGCCGAGAGAGGGGCCGTGGTAGTGATGAATCCTAAGACTGGTGAAGTCTTGGCGATGGCTAGTCGCCCTACATATAATCTAAACAAGCGTGAAAATGTTGCGACTGCGGGAGTGAATTATGCGACGCAGGCCATTTATGAGCCGGGTTCGACTTTTAAGATGATTGCTACTTCTGCTGCGATCGAGTGTGGTTTGGCAAATCCATGGACTCGAGTTTTTTGCCACAATGGAGTTTACAATGAATTGAAGCCGCCTTTGAGGGATCGTCATTTAAAAGGTGTTTCTTGGCTCAGTCTGAGGGAGGTGTTGGCAAGATCGAGTAACATTGGAACTTACAAATTCGCTAAGATGGTTGGGCGAGAGCGTTTCTATGATTATGTGGAAGCTTATGGGTTTGGAAGTCGCACTGGAATCGCTTTAGGAGGAGAGCAGGCAGGTTTAGTGCCACGCACTTCGAATCAACGTGAGTTTGCTTCCCGTAGCTATGGATACGCGGTGAATGTGACTCCGCTTCAGATTGCTAATGCTTATTGTGTGATTGCTAATGGAGGGCAACTTATGAAGCCGTTACTTGTCAAGTCGGTGATTATGCCGAATGGGCAACGGTTGCACAGTTTTGAGCCGGAGGTGGTTCGTCAGGTGATTTCATCCCAGACCGCTAAAATGATGAGGGAAGCTTTGGCGACTGTCACGCAAGCAGGAGGAACTGCTACGGCAGCGGCAGTGCCAGGATATGAAGTTGCGGGAAAAACTGGAACCGCACAGAAGGTCGTCAATGGGGGGTACGATAAGAATAGTCATGTCGTTTCTTTTGCTGGGATGTTGCCTGCAAAAGATCCGGCTTTTGTGTGTGTGGTTGTTATTGATGATCCGAAAGTTCCCCATATCTCGCACGGAGGGGGTTCGCTTGCGGCTCCTGTTTTTTCAAAGGTGGCGGGCCGCTTAGCCTCTGCCATGCACCTCAAGCCGACTCAGCCGATTAGACAACCTTTAGCAAGACAATGAATCTTAACGAAATTGCTCCTTATCTTCCTCAGGCCCGTGTGAGTGGTCCTTGTGAAGGAGAGTGGATTGTTGTTACCGACGATTCGCGTCAGGTGAAAGAGGGGAGTGTCTTCGTTGCAGTGCGAGGAAGTGCTTTTGATGGGCATAAATACATTTCAACTGCGATTGCTAGTGGAGCGGTGGCTATTGTTGCTGAGGAGGAGCCAATGGCAGAATATAAAGGGACTTGGATTCAAGTTCCAAATACTCGTTCGGCATTGGCTGTGTTAGCGGATTTGCAAGTTGGTTCTCCTTCGTCGGAGTTGAATATTATTGGAATTACGGGCACGAATGGGAAAACTACCATTGCTTATTTGGTGCATGCGATTCTTAAGAGTCTTCGGCAACGAGCTGGGATGATTGGAACGATTCAGGTCGATGATGGGGTCAATGTTATTCCCTCGACTCATACCACTCCGGGGGCAATTGAGTTACAAGGTCAGCTTGCTCGGATGCGCGACAATGGTTGCCATGGAGTTGCGATGGAAGTGTCGTCACATGGTCTTGAGCAAGGTCGAGTGGAGGGGATTTCTTTTCAAGTCGGAGTCTTCAGTAATCTCACACAAGACCATCTCGATTATCATGGGACGATGGAGAATTACTTTGATGCTAAAAAGATTCTTTTTAACAATATGGCTGCTTGTAACAAGAAGGCGGTCGCAGTGGTTAATGGAGATGATCGTTATGGGGTGGATTTATTGCGAGATTTTGAGAGTCGCCTCAAGTTGGTGAGCTACGGATTTGGGAATCATTGTGCTTTCCGCGCTGGAAGAATTAAACAATCTGCGAAGGGGACGGAGTTTCAGTTGGAAGCAAACGGGAAGCATTCTCAGGTTAGGGTCTCTCTGATTGGTCGTTTTAATGTTCTGATGAGTTTAGCGGCTTTGGCGGCGGGGGATGGGTTTGGAATATCGCTACTAGCTGCGTTTCCGGTTTGAGAAGGAATTCCTGGTGTG
>CAZUEC010000293.1:0-3370 GCA_964618865.1 uncultured Roseibacillus sp.
GATGTCGGTGCCCCCTCCAACTTTGCTCGCATGGTAGACCTCTTTGCCCGTCCTGCTAATCCTAACGCCGAGACTCTTACCGAAACCGATGCCAGCGAGGAAATGTCTAAGCACCTCACCGGACTCGCTTACACCGACAAGGCCACCCGCCTCGCCATCCGCGAAGTTTGGACCCAATACAACTACGCAATGTGCCCCCACACTGCAGTGAGCTACCTCGCTAGCAAAGACATGGAGAGCTCGGACCACAACATTCTCCTCGCCACCGCTCACCCCTCCAAGTTCCTCCCCACTATGGAAGCAGAACTAGGCAACGGAATCGTCCCCATCCCCGAACGCCTCGCCTGCCTCGCCAACGAACCCAAAGTTGCTGAAAGCATGGAGCCGGATGAGGAAAAGTTCCTCAGTTGGTTAGCTTAAAGAGTCCCTCAACATCCTTGACTCAGAAACTCCAAAGCGCACTCCTCCAAGTTCCTTCCCACCGTCCTCTGCGAATCCAAGATCAGACTTCTGACTTCACCTCCGCCTTCAATACGGACTTCAAACGCTGCAAGGCAGTAGACCCAATTTGATGGGTCTCCCCGTTGATGAAGGTGATCATCGCAGAACGGCCAAAGCCTTGTCGGGTGTAGGAGACAACCTGCTCTTTATTCACAATGGTCGACCGATCAAGATGGATAAAGAGATGAGGTGGAAGAATCTCCTTCCACTCTCGCATACGGCGAGGGCTGATGAAGATCGAATTTTTTTCATCTCTTACGGTACTGTAATCCCGCTCCGACGTAATCAGAACAATCAGTTCGATGGGCACCCGTTCCGTTTTGGAGCCATTTTTGAGCAAAAGACTTTCCTTGCCGCGGTCTTGTAGCGAAGGTTTGTGACCCATCGGAATCCGGTTCAAAGCGCGAGCCAACTTTTCGCGAGTGATAGGTTTGGTCAAATAGTCAGTGGCCCCCACTTCGAAGGCTTGCAGGGCATGTTTGCTATAAAGAGTCGAACAGATGAGGTAAGGCGCATATTTCAACTGATGCAGATGATCGAGGCTGTTTTCACATTCCAATTGAATGTCCAGCATGATGATGTCTGGCTGTAAACCATTGGCGATATCAATCCCATTGAAGAGGCTATCGGCAACGCCGACTAATCGAAAGTCTGGAAACCCCTCCAAGAGAATCTTCAGATTTTCCATTTCGATTTCATTGTCTTCGATAATGAGAATGGTCATAACCAGCTATGCATTAAATATTAAGAATGTTATAAACTTGTGCTTAAATGCAAAGCTATTGTCTGCGAATCGCGCAAAAACCTCTGCGAATCCTACTAAGATATCGCTCCTGCTGGTTTGACACCCGGAATCACGACCTCAAAAACAGCCCCTCGATTCTCTTTTTGGAGAACGCAAATGCTACCACCGAGAAGATCGACATTCCTCTTCACAATCGAAAGCCCTAATCCCGTAGAAGCATGACGTGAGGTGGTTTTTTCCGAATTCCCAAACATTTTAAAGAGAGCTTTCTGCCTCTCAGGAGGAATACCCGGCCCCTCATCACCCACCTCCACTCTCAAATCCTCTTGCAGCAGCGTCACGTCCAAAAATACCGTCCCCTCCTTCGGGGAAAACTTAATGGCATTATGAAGCAAGTTGAGAAGAATTTGGGAAAACCGGGTGCGATCAAGCTCGAAGAACTTTTCCCCCACCTCGCAACGATGCTCGATCAGCACTCCCTTCTCATCCGCCAGCGACTGAGTGATGTTCACTAAGCCCTCGCAACACTGGACCAGATCCACCTGTTGGGGATAAACATTGGCCGCATTCATCTCAAAGGCAGAGTAATCGAGAATGTTGTCTAACATCAGCATCAGGAATTCGCCTCCAGAATTAAGCTGATTTAGGAAACGATTAAACTTCTTGGGAAGCTTCAAAGACTCACTGTGATGATTGAAAATCTGGGTCAGACTAATCATGGAACTGACCGGAGCCCGTAAATCATGGCTCACATTTGTAATGAACCAAGTCTTCTGCAGATTGGCCTCCTCACTGATTTTTTTCTCGGAGGTCAGCTGACGGTTGGAAATCTTCAATTCCTGTTCCGCCTCAGTACGCAATGTCACTTCTCGGCGAAGGCGAATATTGAGACCTCGAAAATAAAGCGCTAAGACCGTGAGAAGAAAAATGATTCCACAAGCGGAAAAAAACGCAGGCCAGAACCACATCGGCAAAACTCGTTTCTCATCACTGTAGATAAATCCCTCTAACTTTGGAATATCGTCAAGCATTCCCACTTCTCGAAAAGTCTCAGAAATGTGTAGCCACCGCTGCTTGTTCATGTGCCCCGGAACAACGAGATTGGTCATCAAGTCTTGTGTGATGCGAGCCTCATAAAGCAATTTTTCACGATCATGCCTGGTCGCATATTTCTCAAGAATAAGAGCCACCGCTTGTTCAGGATGCTCAAGTGCTGCCTGCCAGCCCAAGATGCTCGCTCGGCGAAATGCGGTCGCTAAACTGCTACGCTCGTTAAGAGTCTTTTGGGTTGTGAAAAAATTATCCCCATAGAAATCAATTCCGTAAGTCTGAGGAGTGAAGGTATTGAATGGAATCCCCTCTCGGAGCAAAGTGTATGGCTCATCAGTTTGATAAGCCGAAATCGAAAGCGCATCCTCCGTGGTTTCTAACAATTTCAACGATTGATCTGAATATTCCGTGATCTCGAGGTCTTTAATCGATAGGCCTGCTCGGCGCATCATCGCGATCAAATCAGCCGCATGTGACTCCACCATCACCCGACCTTGCCCAACACGCTCGATGGTGTCGGACGGTTTCTCAGTGCGCATGATAAGCACCAATGGTGAGTGTTGGTAAATCACCCCCAATACCACTACGGGCTTACCTGCTGCATAATCTAACAGCAAACTACTCGTCCCCACTCCAAAATCCGCCCTTCCAGAAAGCACCTCTTCGGTCACATCCAAAGTCGAAGATCCGGGCCGGATTTCGAGGTCAATCCCTTCTTGCTCATAAAAACCTAACTCCTTGGCCATATAGTAGCCCGCAAACTGAAACTGATGGGTCCATTTAAGCTGTAACACCGCTGACTCCAATCCTTTATCCTCGTCAGCGAAGGATTTCGATCCCGATACCACCCAAAACAAGGCCGTCAAACCCAAAGCAAAGCACCGATAAAGCTGCTGTTTCGCTGTCCCGAACGTATCCATGCGCATCACCATTAAGATGCACTATGAGGACTTCCACGCGATTCAAAATCCAAATCCAGAAATTCTCTTCGCCATCGAGAAGAAGGCGCCGACAGAACGAAAAAGGAGTCCTAGTTCATCCCGACGAATTCTCGCAAGCTCATCCAAAAAAGCC
>CAZUEC010000294.1:0-3366 GCA_964618865.1 uncultured Roseibacillus sp.
CCTGCTTTTTCTTTGAGCTGTTTGATTTGGTCTCGGAGGTGGGCCGCGCGCTCGAATTCGAGCTTGCTGGCAGCTTCTTGCATTTCTCCTTGGAGTTCTTTGAGGACTTCGGTGGCGTTGTAGACCATTTCGTCTTCGGCCACGAGCCCGGCGTTGACTTTACGGCCTTTGCTGGCGGTTTCGTCGTAGGCGTGGAGACTTTCTTGCACTTTACGGATCACGCTCTGAGGGGTGATGCCGTGCTCTTTGTTGTAGGCTTCCTGTTTCCCACGGCGGTATTCGGTGACGTCGATGAGGCGTTGGATGGAGTCGGTGACTTTGTCGCAAAAGAGGACGCACTCGCCATTCACGTGGCGGGCGGCACGGCCAGCAGTCTGGATGAGTGAGGTTTCGTTGCGGAGAAAGCCTTCTTTGTCGGCATCGAGAATGCAAACGAGAGAAACCTCAGGAAGATCGAGGCCTTCTCGCAGTAGGTTGATGCCGACGAGGATGTCGAACTCGGCAGCGCGGAGGGCGCGGAGGATTTCGACTCGTTCTACGGCATCGATGTCGGAGTGGAGGTAGCGGACTTTGAGATCGACTCCAACGAGGTAGTCTGTGAGGTCTTCAGCGGTTTTTTTGGTGAGGGTGGTGACGAGGACGCGCTCGCCTTTTTCCACCCGTTGGCGACAGAGTTCGATGGTTTCGTCGATTTGGCCTTTGAGGGGCTTGAGGTGGAGGATAGGATCTAGTAATCCGGTAGGTCTGATGATTTGTTCGACAACGAGAGGAGTGCTGCGCTTTTCAGGTTGGAAGTCTTCGACTGCTTGGTCGCTGCCGCTGCTCTGAACCTTCATTTTTTTTAAGCTTAGAATATCGAGTCCTCGGGCTTCGGCGTCACGCTTGATGTCGATGTAGTTTTGATTGTCGGGTCGAGAGTTTACGATTTCAAAGACTGCGGGAGTGGCCGAGACGTATAGCCGTTGCATGGTCTGATCCATGAATTCGGGGAATTTGAGCGGGCGGTTGTCCAGTGCGCTGGGAAGGCGGAAGCCGTGATCGACGAGCACTGTTTTACGGCTACGATCGCCTTCATACATGCCGCCGACCTGGGGGATGGAGACATGGCTTTCGTCCACCATGAGCATGAAGTCTTTGGAGGCAAAGAAGTCCAACAAAGTGTAGGGGCGAGCGCCAGGGGGGCGACCAGTGAGGTGGCGGGAGTAGTTCTCGATGCCTTGGCAGAAGCCCATTTCTTCCATCATTTCGAGGTCGTAGTCAGTGCGCATTTTTAGGCGCTGAGCCTCGATGAGCTTGCCAGCTTTCTCGAAGGCTGCGACTTGTTCGGCGCATTCTTTTTTGATGGCATACATCGCTTCCTTCATTTTGTTGCGGTCGGTGACGAACTGCTTGGCAGGGAAGAAAGTATGGGACTCGATGCGGTCGATGACGGTGCCGCGCAGGGAGTCGATGGTGGAGATGCGTTCGACTTCATCCCCAAAGAACTCGACGCGGATGGCGGTTTCGTCGAGGTAGGCGGGATGGATTTCGACGACGTCGCCCCGGACTCGGAACTTTCCGCGGCCAAAGGCGATGTCGTTGCGTTCGAAGAGGAGGTTGACCAGTTCCTTGAGGAATTCATCGCGACCGATTTCTTTGCCGACCCAGACGGGGAGCATGGCGTCTTCATAATCATCCGGAGAACCTAAACCGTAGATGCAGGAGACGGAGGCTACGACGATGACGTCTTCGCGAGTGAGAACGGAACCCATGGTGGAGAGGCGCATGCGTTCGATCTCGTCGTTGATGGAGGAGTCTTTCTCGATGTAGGTGTCGGTGCGAGGGATGTAGGCTTCAGGTTGGTAGTAGTCGAAGTAGGAGACGAAGTATTCGACAGCGTTGTTAGGGAAGAAGTTTTTGAACTCGGAGTAGAGTTGGGCTGCGAGGGTCTTGTTGTGAGACATGATCAAGGTCGGTTTCCCGATGTTTTTGATCACGTTAGCCATGGTGAAGGTTTTCCCTGAACCGGTGACCCCGAGGAGAGTTTGGTGCTTGTTTCCGGCTTGAATGGACTTGGTGAGCTTGGCAATGGCTTGCTCTTGATCGCCAGCGGGGGCGTAGTCGCTTTTCAGTTCGAAGGGCATGGGGGAGCCAGCTTAGACCTCTGCGAGAGAAAGGTCCAATGATGATGTGAGTGTGATTGCCATGATGGGTAGGATGGAGGAAGGGCTGTTTTTCCCATTTTTTTGATGTTTGTCGTGCTTCTTTGCTGAAAGGTGCTTTGTTTTAGGTATGAAGAATCGTCGTGAATTTTTAGGGTCTTTGTCCGTGGCGGCGACTGCGGGGGCTTTGTGGCCCGAGGCGCTGTTGGCGGAGTCGATGGAGGAAAGTTCGGATAAGCATGGTGCCTTGCTTCCTACGCGAGCTTTTGGCAAGACGGGAGAGCGGGTAACCTTGTTGGGATTAGGGGGGCAGCATTTTCGGAGGTTGGAAGGGGATGATTTGGAACAGGCGATTGAGCTTTCGATCGAGGGTGGGATTCGTTTTTTTGATACCGCGAATGCTTACGGGAGAGAGAGTCTTTCGGAACGGCTTTATGGGAAGCATCTTACTCCTAAGTATCGAGATGAGATTTATCTTATGACCAAGTCAGCCGCGCGCGATCCGAAGTCGGCTCAAGAACATCTGGAATCGTCGTTGAGGAATATGAAGACCGATGTCATTGACCTTTGGCAGGTTCATACTTTGGAGGATTTAGATGATGTTAATCGTCGTTGGGACAATGGGACGGTGGATGTTTTTTTAAAAGCACAGGAAGAAGGGAAGGTGAGGCATCTTGGCTTTTCTGGTCATAAGGAACCTTCGACTCATTTGAGGTTTATCGAAAGAGCTCGTGAACGTGGAGTGGAGTTTCAAGCTTCGCAATTTCCGGTAAATGTGTGCGACCCAGCCTATTCCTCGTTTATTGAAAAGGTGATTCCGGCATGTTTAGAAAATGAGATTGCCATTTTGGCGATGAAGACAATGTGCGGAGGGCGTCTCTTTGGTGGAGTGGGGGAAGGTTGGGGCCCACGGGGAGAGAAGGAGACGGAGACTATAGTGCCGGGAGTGATTCAGTTCCGAGATGCGACGGACTACGTTTGGTCGTTGCCGATTGCGACACGTATTGCGGGTTACGATAATTTACAACAAATCGAGGAGAATATTGCGGCGGCCAAAGCAATTGGTCGCCTGACTGCGGAGAAGCAGAATCAGATTCTCAAAGATGCCGCTGAGCATGGTGGTCCAGATCGTGAATACTATAAGCGGAATCTGTTAGTAAAAAACGATCCGTTTGAGAGGGAATTCTAAGTGGAGCTTCATGAAAAAGTATGAAATCGCAGGATT
>CAZUEC010000295.1:0-3355 GCA_964618865.1 uncultured Roseibacillus sp.
CTTTGTAGAAGAGTGATTCGACGAGACCGATTTCGCCTTTGATGCTGGCTTGGTTGAGTTCTCCGATGAGTGAGATGGCGGCGTCTGCACGAGCGTTGATGTTGTCGTCTCGCCAGAGGAGTGTTTTGTCGGCATTTAGGCGAAGATTAAAGGAGGGGTTTTCGAGGTTAGCGAGGTCGATGGTTCCGTTGAGGTCGATGATGGCTCCGTCGACTGAGGTGCTGAAGGGGGCGATTTGAATTTGAGTGCCTTGGAAGTTGGCTTTTAGTTTTGTTTGCCGTACTCGGCGGAGGCGTTTGATATTGAAGCGGGCTTTGGGGAGGTCGAGATCGACGTTGCCGGTGAGTTTGGGAGTTCGGAAGGTGCCGTCTGCTTTCAATTGGACGACTAGTTGTCCTTTTAAGGATTTAATCGCGGGGGAGAGTTCGGCAAAAGGGGCGAGATCGATTTGGGGGGCGTTGGCTTGGAGGGAGAACGATTCGTCGAGGAGGGAGTCTGGGTTGTCGGCCCATTTTTTGGGGAAGAAGCCGCTGGTTCCGGTGATGATGATGGGGTTGCGATCATCTGGTTCTATGGTGCCGTCGAGGGTGAGGCTTTGTCCGGCAGTGGCCCAAGCGAGTCGGGCGGTGGTGGGGGGTAGTTGGCTGATGTTGGCTAGTGAGAAGCGTTCGAGGAGGAGTTTGCCGGCGAGGGAAGGAGAGGCGGGGCTGCCGGCGACATTGAGGTCGAGGGTGAGGGTTCCATTGAGGTCTTCTGGGATGGGTACGCCTAGGAGGTCGCATGTTTCTGGAATATCTAGGCGGTCGGTGTTGAGGGCGATGGCGATTGGTTTTTCTAAAGAGAAGTAATTTTTGACATCCGTTCCTAGGGAGAATGGGAGGGAGATGGAGCCGGTCACGAGTTGTTTTTCTTTTTTTATCAAAGAAAGTTTGGGGATTTTGACTTGTTCTCCGTTCCAGAGGGCGTTTGCGCTTAGTTTTTGATCGTCTTGTTGAATTGTTAGGTTTTCTAGTTCTACTTTTTGAGTGCCTTGGTAGTTTCCATTGAGTTGGAGTTGGATGGGGGTTTGTTGGTCGATGGAGAGACGGGTTTGGGAGAGGGAGAGTTTGCCACGATGGCTTTGAATGTTGGTGAGGTCGCCAGTGCCTTGCCAGTCCATGGAGACTTTTCCGGAGAGGGGGATGTTACCGAGAGATAGGCGAATGAAGGGTTGGAGGGAGTCGGCGCTAAATTCGTTGGCGGCGAAGGTGGCTTCGTATTGTTGAGTTTCGGGGTGAAAGCTAGCTTGCGAGGTGATGGAGGAAGTGGCGCTTTGTTCGATGATGAGGTTGGCTTTGATGTCGGAGTGGCGGTCGATGAACTCGATGACTAGTTCGCCTTTTTCAAAAGTGGCTTCGGCCCAGTTGACTTCGTTGAAGGAGAGAGAGGCTTGTGATGCAGCAGGCTCGCCATCTTTGATGCCGATGTTGGCGAGGAGGAGGGTTTCGCCGTCGGGCCAGCTATCGGGAGGGATGGGAAGGTTGAGGGAGGGGGCGATGCCGTCGAGAAAGGTGGCGAGGGAGGCGAGTTCGGTGGTGAGGCTGGAGTTTGAGTTTTTCCAGGCAGTGGCGGGGGATTGTGCGGTTTCGGGTTCGAATTCGGTGAGGAGGTAGACGGTTTGGGGTTGGCCTGGAACTTCGAGTTCAAGGGAGGTTTCGAGTTCAAGGTGATTTTTGTTGAGGGTGAATCTGGTTTCGGGCCAGGTGATATCTTGAAAGCTGTTCTCATTGAGGGTGAGAGAAAAGTCGATGGCCCATTGGGAGAATTCTTGGTCGAGGTTGGTGGCGGTGGCTTGGAGTTGAGTGAGGGTGGCTGAGGCTTTTTCGGTGGAAGGATGGAGGGTGAGGTAGGGGTTGAGGTCAAGGGGGGTGGTGTCGAGCTGAGCAGTGAATTGGGAACTTAAGTTGCTTTCGAAATTGAGTTGAGAGCCGAAGGCTGCGAGTTCTCCTGTTAGGAAAAGAGGTTCTACTTTGAAGAGTAGGTTGGGGACGGAGTAGTCGTGGGCGAGGGGAAGTTGGGTTAGGGTGAAGTCATTTTCATTCCATGTGATGCCGGTGGTGGGAGGTTGGAAGGATTTGTTCTCGAAGTCGGTGACGGTGCCAAGGTGGATTTCAAAGAGAGAAGATTGTGCGTCGTGGTTGATACGAGCTTGTTGAATGCGGTAGAAGTTTTGTTCGCTTTTGTGTACGTGTAGGTTGAGTTCCTGAATTTGGATTTCAGGATGGAGGGCGATGGAGCGGTATTCTGAGAGTGTTTCGGAGAGTGTTTTTTCTGAAGGGTTTTTTTCTTCGTCTTCTTTCTTTTCTTCACTGGTTTGTGCTAAGTCGAGATCGAGGGTGAGCGAGTCTGCGGTGAGGCTTTTGATTTTGCGATTTTTGAGATCGAGGATGTTGTATTGGAGGTGGAGATTGGTGGCGGAGAGGCTTTTGAGAGGAGTGGTTTTGCTGGTGAGGTTGATGGTGTCGATGACGGGGCCTTTGAGAAGAGTTCCGGAGAGTTCGAAGTCGGCTTGAATGCCGTTTTTTGCGAGAAAGTCAGGGCCGTATTTTTGGGCGAGCCAGCGAAAGCCGGGTCCGTTGAGCCAAACGAGAGATGCGATTAAGAGGAGGAGGAATATTAGGGCGCAGAGGCCTAGACGGCCTAAGCAGCTGCGACCGCTTTTTTTCTTTTTCTGGAGAGGTTTTTTTTCCTCGGTTGGCTCAGTTTGGGACAAGAGTAGAGTATCGGATCTTTTTGGGGTTACGAAAAGCAGGATGGAGGTCAGTCTTTACTGTGGAATGGTTGGGAAAAGAGGGGAAATACGAGTTGGAAGGGAGTGGAAAAGTGGCTTTGCTGGAGCCGATGGCAGTATTTACAGCAAGCTTTCAGGTGACTACCTCGGGAAAGGGGACTTATGAGATTACCGATCAGGTGGGGACCATGGTGTCGGAGGCGGGGATTACGAGTGGGACGGTGACGGTTTTTGTGAGGCATACGTCGGCGAGTCTTGTGATCATGGAAAATGCGGACCCGACCGCGCGGACTGATTTGGAAGAGTATTTTGAGAGATTAGTTCCGGAGGATGCGGACTATTTCATACATACCTATGAGGGGGCTGATGATATGCCGAGTCATATTCGGATGACTCTTACGGGTTGCAGTGAGGTGATTCCGGTTTTGGAGGGGAGGATGGCTTTGGGGACTTGGCAGGGGATTTTTCTTTTTGAGCATCGCCGGGCGAGGCATTGCAGGGAAATTGTGGTTGCGGTGGTGGGGGAGTAGGAGGCAATTGATTTTGTTTTGGAGCTTGGTGAGTTGAGTTGATTTAGGAATAATA
>CAZUEC010000296.1:0-3344 GCA_964618865.1 uncultured Roseibacillus sp.
TCATTATGATCTTCATGGGCGCTTACTTCACCGCCCTCGGCCTACTCGGCTCAGCCCTCACCTCCTCTCAAATTGTCGCCGGAATCATCACCATAGGCCTCCTCCTCATCCACTTCATGCTCGGCTATGTCCCCATCATTTACGGAGATAGCTTTCAAGCCGCAGGCCTCTTCAACTACCTCTCCTCCCAACAACATCTCTCCGACTTCACCACTGGCCTCATCGATACTCGAGCCATCCTCTTCTATCTCCTATCCTCAGCCTTTGTCGTCTTCCTAACCCACCATCTTGTAGACTACCGTCGCTGGCGCAACTGATTGTCGAACTTGTTATGAAGCCCATTTCCAGACTCGGAATCAGCAGCCTCTTCATCGGGCAGCTCCTACTCGCCTTCATCCTCTTTCTCTCCTTGGCCTACCTCTCCGCAAACTACTTTAAAGTATGGGATTTCTCCAAAGACCAAGACTACACCCTCTCCGAACTCTCTCAAAAAATTCTCGCTAAAGAAGCCCTCTCAAACCGAAAAGACCCCGTCCGTATCATCATCGCCTTTCGGAAAAGCTCACCCTACTTCCAACGTGTTCGCCTCTCCGTAGAAGAATTTGTTAGAGAATCGAATGGCAATCTCAAAGTCGAAATCCTCGACCCTGTTCGAGACCCCGACGCCGCCTCCCGCTTTGCCAGCACATACAACCTCACCCTCAACAACGACCTCATCCTCATCGACGCCCGCCCCAAAGGCAGCTCCATTCCAGACCCTAATCTAACTCGCTTTCTCTCCCTCGAAGACCTCATCATCTTTCGAAGCGACGAAAGCAAACAGCGACGCCCTGCAGGTTATCAAATCGAAGATCGACTCGCCACCGCCCTTCTCTCCATCGCAGAAGGAGCCCCTCGAAAGCTCTACTTCCTAGCTGACAAATCTCCCATCGAAACCGGCAGCACCGAGTCCCCTTGGACCATGCTCGCCGACACTCTCCTTCGCCAAAACCTCATCCTCGAACCCCTCAACCTCTCAGACATTCAATCCCTCCCCGCCGACGCCGAAGGAGTCGTCCTCGTCGCTCCAAGTTACGACCTCGATGATCGAGAACTCAAAATTCTCGACGAATATTGGGAACGACCCAGCTCAGCCATCCTAACCATCCTCGATCCCAAACACCGCCCTGCCAGACTTCGTGCCTTTTTACGCCGTCACGGAGTCACCCCCAACAATGACCGCCTCGTCTCTGTTCAAAGTGGCCGCAGCATCAATCAAATTCCCTCCGTCTTCACCTCCTTCGGCGGCGTCAATGAAGGCCTAGCCGGCCAAGCCACCACCTTCGACGGCCCCACCTGCTCCCTCACTGTTCGCGAAAACGCAGAAGACCTCAATTCTCAGAACATCTTCCCCATCAGCCTCCTAATCGCCAGCACCAACTTCTGGGGCGAAACCCGCTTTCAAGAAGTCGGCAACCTCCCCGAATTCAACTCCTCCGAAGACCTTCGAGCCAAAGACGGCTTACCCGTCGCTGCCGCCGTCATCGTCGGAGACGCCACCTCTGATGTCGCCGCCGATGCTGCCAGCCGAATGATCGTAATCTCTAACAGCCACTTCCTTCACCCCGATCGAGCCCGCGAAGAACAAATCGACTTTGTTAAAAACTCCGTCAACTGGCTCATCGGACGCGAAAACCTCGTCGGAGTAGGGCCCCGCGGACTCCGCACCTACAAACTCAACCTCATCGGCCCTCAAGTAAGCTTCCTTAACAACCTCATTCTTTTTTTCCTTCCAACAGGACTGCTGGTATTGGGAGGGCTTGTTTGGAGTAATCGTCGGGCTTAAAAGACTCCCACTTCCGCCAGTTCCAAACCCAAGCCGGCTTCACCTCCTTCTTATAATCATAAGGAGAGCTTTCGATACAAGCATAGCCTAAATAGTAATATTCAAAACCCACCTTCTGAGCATACTGCATCTCTAGTAGCATAGTATAAATCCCGAGACGACGAGCACTCAGATCCAAATCAAAAACCCCATAAATACTCGAACAAGACTGATGCCCGATATCAAGGAAGCTCGCCGCCACCAATTTCCCTTCTCTTCGGACACTGAACTGGAGACAAGGAACAGGCACTCCATTTGGCTCCACTCCTAAAAAATCACTCAACGATTCAGGGATATTGTCCCGAAAGCGAGACTTGTGCTTTTGAAAAAGCTCCTCCTCTTCCCTCCCTGGATTCGCAGGAGCAATTTCCACCGTTAAATCCTCATTACGCCGTAAGGTCCGTCGTTGACTCTTGGACGGCTTCCAAGCCTGCAACGGCACCCGTAAATTCAGCACCCTCTTCCACTGATCATCTTGCCACATAATACTGTAACGGAAAAAACGAGAGCCAAAATGCCTCCACCCATTTGCCCACAGCTCATCCATCCGTTCCCTCGACACCGTCTCCGAAGACCCAACCTCATTAATCAAAGGCCAGAAATCCCTATGAATATTTTCCCTAATCACGCGACGAGTAGAATGACTCCTCTCAAATCTGGGAAAAGAAAAAAGCCGCTGGATGACTCCAGCGGCTCAAACAATTTTTTTCCGAATAACTGAAAGCCGACTCAAATCTGCCAGGTTACCGCCTCGCAGGAGTTGCTTTATCAATGAATTGAACCAGCTGATTCTCTAACCCGCAAACATCAGCTGTGTCCTTTTTGTCATCAAATAATCAGATCTTTTTAATGATTCAGATAACTGTGAAATTCTAGTAGTAAGAAATATCATCTCTGCCCCACTAAAAAGAGATTCCGAACAACAAGAACCCCTGATAAAATCAAAGAATTCCCCCTATCCCACAACATCCAACCTCCTCGGCAAACAAACGTTCCCGATCCGTTTCATTCAATAATTAGGAGACCAAGACTATCATCTGCTCTTATTTTATCAGTCGAATTTGACTTTCTATGCACTCAGAACAAAGTGTCATAACCCAACCCTCTCGCTGCCCTCATTGAGATTTGATTCCTCGCCAAGCCAAGACCATCTTTCACAGACTTGAGTGTTCGACTGATATTTCTCGGAACAGCCACTTCCGTTGGAGTGCCTGTCATAGGTTGCGATTGCTCCGTGTGCACCTCTTCAGACCCCCGTAACCACCGAACCCGCTCCTCTCTCTACCTCGAAAGCGACCAAGTCCGAATCCTAATCGACACCGGCCCCGACCTCCGCGAACAAGCCCTTCGCGAAAAACTCACTCGCGTAGACCACGTCCTCTACACCCACGATCACCTAGATCACATCGCCGGCTTCGACGAACTACGGGCCTTTTGCTGGCATCGTGACGCACCCATCCCTCTTCACGCCTCTCCGCAC
>CAZUEC010000297.1:0-3334 GCA_964618865.1 uncultured Roseibacillus sp.
AGTTCTGCTTGTGAGCGGCTTTCTCCTTAGAAAGGACGATCATTCCGTCGTCGTCCTCGAGCTTTTCCAATAAAATTTCAACTTCGTCACCGACTTCAATTTCTTCGTCTTCGAATTCTTGAATCGGGACCACACCCTCGGATTTGTATCCGATATCAACGATGACCACTTGGGGTCGGATATCGAGGATGGTTCCATTTACGATTGAGCCTTCACGAAATTCGCGAAACTCCTGATCAATTAACGCGTCCAACTCCTTGTTGGACACTTCGGCCAATTCGGCACTCATGTTCTGTTTTTAGGTTAAGGTTAGGTTCCTTGGTTTACTTTCTATCCGGCAATTGCCCCTGAAAATATCGACCTACCGGGGCTCCAACCGGTCGATATCCCGAATGAGAAAAAATTCCGCCGCACTGAGAGCACGCTCGTAGGGAGTCGAACCCCAAACCTCCTGATCCGTAGTCAGGCGCTCTATCCAATTGAGCTACGAGCGCATTCTCAGTGCGGCGGGAGGCGGAAGGTAGAGAAATCCCCTGCCATGTCAAGCATGCGACGGAGAATATTCCATCTTTCAAAAAGACCAACGAAAGACCCTTTTTTCCTGAAACTGACAAGACCTTGCCAATTTAGGACAGACAGACGATAGCTGAGCCATGCCCGAACCCTCACCACACCATTGGACTCGGGTTTTTCCACCAGTCATGCTCTGCGCCCTCCTCTGGGGCAGCGCCTTTCCCTGTATCAAAATGGTATACCGCGAGTGGGATGAGGCCAATTTAGAAATCGGAGTCATGCCACTGTGGTGGTTTGCAGGAGTTCGCTTCACCATTGCGGGAGCCGCCCTGCTCCTCGTCTCCAAACAACCCCTGAAAGACATCAGAGCGTCTTCGCCCAAGCTCCTAGCCGCCTTCGCTCTGACTCAAACGACTGGACAATACCTGTTATTTTACTTTGCCCTCAGCTTAGCAACCGGAAGCCTCACCAGCCTCATGGTTTCCACTGGGTCATTTTGGTGGCTTTTACTGGCTCCTCTTCTTCTGAAAACCCCCACCCCAAACCGCTGGCAATGGCTCGCTATCCTAGTCGGAGCCGCCGGAGTGACCATCGCAGCCTACTCACCAGGAAGCGGAGAACCCACTTCCATCCTTGGAGTCATCTGTCTACTAGCCGCAACTTTGCTCGGAGCTCTAGGAGTGATTACTTTTGCCAAACTCAAGCCCACCATTGGTCCCCGAGCAGCGACAGGCTCATCCCTTTTTGCAGGAGGACTGCTCTTACTCTTAATAAGCCTTCCAGCAGCGACGCACTCAAGCAGCCTTTTCACCCCCAAGATCATGCTCCTAACCTTGTGGTTAGCCTTTGTTTCAGCAGCAGCCTTCACCCTCTGGAACCATCTTTCAACCCTCCATCCAGTAGGCCTCTTGGCCAGTTATCGCTTCTTAATCCCAGTCACTGGCATTGTGGAATCCTTACTCTTCATTCCTGGAGAAACAGCCACCCCAGCACTCCTCATCGGTGGATTTCTAGTCCTCGGTTCGGTCGTTGCCTCTCAACGGTTGGCCACGCACTCCTAACCACTTCTCCTCCGAAAAATGAGGACAAAGGAGAGGGAGCAGAAATTCTTCTGACTCAGAGTCGTCCAAACACCTCAAACAAACGGCTTCAAAATTCCCTTAATCTAAATCTCTAACTATCCTCGAATGAAAAAACCTTGGTTTTCAATGATACAGAGGTCCTCTCCTAATTTGCAGTATTTAGCCGACGAATGAACCTCTTCATTCGACAAGCGCTGCCGCCCCCAGGGACAACACGCTCACATCAGGCTACTCATCACAGAGAGCACATTGAAATCTCCCATCCACAGAGCACTGCTGATAGCTGCTACTGACTATCGTTCGTCGCCTTAATATCACTCAAAGCTGCGATGAAATCCCCCAAAACTTCGGCAGGCACCATAATCGTGTCACGATTACCCCCCACGTCCTCGGTGATCTTTACGACCCGTCCCCGAGCATTTTCTTTAAGGTCCAGAAAGAAAGTTTTCCGGTCTGCTAAAATCTTTTCAGTATGCAATAAATCACTCTCCACAACGCGTTCCCTAGGTTAGTCCCATGAGGATGGCGCAGCTTCGACGAAGGTCAAGAAAGGAGTTTCCATCTCTCAGAAACAAACCCCAAATTCGTAGGAATTTTTAGCAAAAAATCCACTTCAAAGGCCTAACGCAGCCTCAAAAGGCATTATTCTCTAACGTTTAGCTCAAAATTCGTGACCGCTTTGCGGTAAGCACTCGGACTCGCATTGTAAACTTGCCCAAAAGCCCGCGAGAAAACAGCAATGGAGGTAAATCCTGACTGCTCAGCAACTTCGCTCACACTCAAATTACTATCACGAAGAAGCTTCGTAGCCTGCATCAATCTAACCGAACGAACAAAGTGCCCCAAAGAAACTCCTACTCCCTGCCGAAACTGCTCCCGAAGGCGACTACCCGAGATTCCCACATGCTCAGCGAGAGCATTGACCGACAAATCAGCCTGCAAATCTTCCTGCACTCTATCCCGAATCATACGCACCAACTCGCTTTCTTTCCCCATTCCCTTCAAGGGCTCGGCTTCCAAGAAACTCACCAAAATCTGCCCCAGTTGACAGGATGCTTGCAAAGAATCTAACGAATCCTTTGCGGCCAGCCAAAGCTCAACAAAATCAGTTAATTCCTTTCCTAAAGATTCTGAAAACTGCCGAGGTGAATCCCGTAACTCCTGAATCCCGACCCAATACGCAAGCGGAAGATTAAAGGTAATAAAAAGCCAAGTAAACTCCTGCTCCAAATCGGAATAATAATGAACTTGATGAGGAAACATCAAAATCGCGGAACCCGGCCCTATCTTCCAAAGCTTTTTCTCAATGACAACCTGGCCCATTCCCTCCTTCGCAATCAAAAGAACAAAACGTCGGTGCTGATCGTAACGATTTGCTTTCGCTTTCAGTAAATTCGCACCCTCGACTTTTTCTTCAGTGTATTGATTTCTAACAAAACAAAGCACCTGCCGAGGCAAAATCAAATCTACCCAATCCTTCCCCGAATAATAATCATCCGGTTCCGCAATCTTGCTCAATATTTTCCCAAATCGATCCACTATCTTGACCCCCAAAATAGATTAACTAACGACAGAAAAAACGCTCTTGAACCGGCTGAAAATATCCTAACAGCAACAGATATATCTCTCCTTTATTCCCCAAAACAAATACCAATTGCGCGCGCCGCATTTACCACCTCCCCTTCCGGATCAACCACTCGAATCTTATGCACCGCTTCTTTAATTGGCACTGAGTCAAC
>CAZUEC010000298.1:0-3326 GCA_964618865.1 uncultured Roseibacillus sp.
ACTCCGGATTCTGCAGTCTCGATCGCGGCGTTGTGGTTGCCAACTTCGGCGTTGCGATTGTTTTGTTAAATGGTCGGGATGACAGGATTCGAACCTGCGACCTCTTCACCCCCAGCGAAGCGCGCTACCAAACTGCGCCACATCCCGACTGCGGCGGTTGTGTTAACCTTTTGCGGTGGGTGTTGGCAAGTGATGTTTTCATTTGTTTTTGAGCCCAAAAAACAAGCAAATTATTTCTAAAACCTTTGGCTGACAAAGAGCGTGGACTTTGCCATTTTTACGCCTCTTCACTTTTGGTGCTTGTATATGGATACCGTTCGAACAGCAGTGGTTGGTGCTTCGGGTTACACTGGGATTGAGCTTCTTCGGCTCTTACTGGGTCACCCGAAGGTTACGCTAACAGCGATGACATCACGAGCTCATGCTGGTTCGAAGTTGGCGACGGTGTTTCCTCGTTTTTTGGGTTTGGAAGGGGCGGATCTTTCTTTTATCGAGCCGGATATCGAGGCGATCGTTGCTTCGGGGGCGGAGGTTGTTTTTCTTGCGTTGCCACATGGAATGGCGGCGGAATTTGCTCTTCCTCTTTTGGAAAAAGGATTACGGGTGATCGATCTATCAGCTGATTTTCGTCTCAATGACGCTGCGGTTTATGAGGAGTTTTACGGGCAACTTCATCCCGCGCCGGAATGGTTGCCTAAGGCGGTTTATGGAATGCCTGAGTTGTATCGGGAGGCGATTCAAAATTCGCAATTGATTGCGGCTCCGGGCTGTTATCCTACTTCGATTATTTTACCTTTAGTGCCTTTGCTTCGGGCTGGTTTGATTGATGCGAGTTCGATTGTGGTTTCGTCTTTAAGTGGAGTTTCGGGTGCTGGGCGCTCGGCTTCTTTGGCTATTATTTTTGCAGAAGTGAATGAGTCGCTGAGAGCGTATGGCTTGCCGAAGCACCGTCATCTTTCGGAAATCGAGCAAGAGCTTTCTCTTGCGGCGGGTGAGAAGGTGACCATTACTTTCACTCCTCATCTTGTGCCGGTTACGCGTGGGATTCATAGTACGATTACTGCGACTTTAAAGGCGGATTTTTCGCAAGTGGGGGTGGCGTTGCAGAGTGCTTATGAGGAGGAGGCTTTTGTCCGTCTGTTAGGAGAAGGGGTGGCTGCAGATACGGCGAATGTTACGAGAACGAATTTTTTGGATATGGGATGGCATCAGGACGAGCGTACCAATCGTCTTCTGATCACATCAGCGGAAGACAATCTGACCAAGGGAGCCTCTGGCCAGGCTCTGCAAGCATTCAATTTGTGCTATGGTTTGCCTGTCACCACTGGACTTCTCAATATTTAGTTATCAAAAAATCTTTTCCGAAAGATCACCCCAAATGCCCTACGAAAAAAAGAAAGGAGGAGTTTGTGCACCCACCGGTTTCCTCTCCAGTGCGGTTTCCGCAGGAATTAAGAATCCGAATGTGGAACGTCCGGATCTGGCTTTGATATACTCGGAACATCCCTGCATTTCGGCAGGAGTGTTTACGACCAATCGTGTGAAGGCTGCTCCAGTGCGTGTCTCGCAGTCTAATCTCAGAGGGAATGATATTCGGGCTATTATTGCCAATTCTGGCAATGCTAATGCTTGTACGGGAATCAAGGGTTTGGAAGATGCGCGGGCGATGGCAGACTTGGTTGCTAAGCCGTTGCAGATTCGTCGTCGTGAGGTGGGGGTGTGTTCGACTGGTGTGATTGGTTTGCCGATGCCGATGGAGCGCATTTTGCCGCACGGAGAAAGTTTGGTAAAAAAGCTAAAGGCGAAGAAGGGGACGCAAGTTGCTAAGGCGATCATGACTTCGGATACCCGTCACAAGGAACTTGCGGTGACTACTAAAATCGATGGGAAGACGATCACGATTGGGGCCTGTGTTAAGGGGGCGGGTATGATTTGTCCGTCGATGGCTACGATGCTGTGTTTTGTGACTACGGATGCCAATGTTTCGAGAGTTTGTTTGGAAAGATCTCTTATGAATGCGGTGGAGGGGTCTTTTAATCGCATTACAATTGATGGAGATATGTCTACTAACGATACGGTGTTGTTGTTGGCAAATGGAGCTGCTGGGGGGGCTAGGATTCAGCGGCAGTCTAAATCTTGTCGTCTTTTTGGTGATGCGTTGGCTTTTTTGTTAACGGAATTAGCGAAGGATATTGTGCGTGATGGTGAGCGGGTGACTAAGTTTGTGACGGTGGAGGTCAAGGGGGCACGAACTTATCAAGATGCTAAGAAGGTGGCGGAGTCGGTTGCCAAATCGCAATTGGTGAAGTCTTCTTGGAATGGAAATGATCCAAATTGGGGGCGCATCATTCATGCGGTTGGATATTCGCGGGCACCGATTCGAGAGGAGTTGGTGGATATTTATTATGAGGATTTACCTGCTTGTATCGGTGGTCTGGTAGCGGATACCCCGCTTGATAAGTTACGCGCAATTGCGAAGAAGCCTAAATTCAAAATCACGATCGATTTGAATTTGGGGAAGTCAGATTATGAAGTTTTTACTTCTGATTTGTCTCCTGAATACGTGGACTTTAATCGTTCCGAGTATGCTTATTGGAATCAGGCTCGTAAGGAGGGAATGATTGATTAGGTGTTTTAGCTGTTTTTAAAAAATGGCTGGAGTCAGCGAGTTTTAATCTTTGTCTAGCAGTGCTTCTTGGTTGACTTCGGGGTAGACGAATTTTTTTCCTTCGTAATTGCGGAGTACGATTTCGCGTTCGTTCCTAGAGACGACGTAGTTTGGATTGATGGGGATCTTGCCGCCTCCGCCGGGAGCATCGAGGACGTATTGTGGAAGGGCGTAGCCGCTGGTGTGACCTCGAAGGTTTTCGATGAGGTCGAGTCCTGTTTGGACGGAGGTGCGTAGGTGAGAGGAGCCTTGGATGAGGTCGCATTGATAGAGGTAGTAGGGCTTTACTCGGCAGAGGAGGAGCTTGTGGAGGAGGGCGGCTTGTACGGGCAGGCTGTCGTTGACTCCGCGCAGGAGGACGGATTGATTGCCAAGTTGTATGCCGGCTTTGCTTAAGCGTGCGAGGCCGTCTCGCACTTCGGTGGTGAGCTCGCGAGGGTGGTTGGTGTGAATGGAGAGGAAGAGGGGATGATGCTTTTCGAGGATGGCACAGAGCTCGGGGGGATTTGGCGGGGGAGGAAAAGAGGTGGCTCTTATACACCACTGGAGGTGGCGACGACTCCCTTCGGTGTGGTCTAGGGTGGGGGGGTGGTCTTTTCGAAAAAAAACACTGGTAAAAGCACGGCTGAGTGCAGCGTCTAGTGTTCAGGCTCTGCTC
>CAZUEC010000299.1:0-3315 GCA_964618865.1 uncultured Roseibacillus sp.
GTGGAGGGGAGGTTGAGATTCGATGGAGGGGGAATGACGGAACAGCCGGATGAGGGAGGAGTGCTTGGTCCAAAGGCACTCTGTTCGCTTCTTTGAAGAGGTTGGCTAGGGGGAGCAGGAAGGAAGGGGGCGCTGTCGGTAGAGGAGGAGGGTTCTGCGACCATGATAGCGGGGACGTAACCTACGGAGCCTCCTTCTAACTCGACCTTAAGATAGGACCCGTCGGTGGAGACGACTTTGAGGGGTGAGCCTTTGCTTAATACTTGGTCGGCGCTGGCATTGCCCCGAGGGATTTTATAGAAGAAGGCGGCGTTAGGAGTGGCTGTTTCGACCCACTGGCCTGGTTTGTAGCTAGGCCCGGTTGGTTGAAAGCTTTTGTTGGTGTTGCGGTAGCGCGGGGCGTTGGGTCCGTCTAGGGGGTTGTAGTCGCTGCTAATGGGTTGCTGCAGACTGGTGGCAATTTGTGCACAGCTCGATAGCCCGAAAGCGGCGACGAGGGAAAGCAATCCACTGGTTTTCATGGTGCTATCATGACTTCCAGTTGAGCTGGGGTCAATGGCATTTAGCGGGGGCAGGGCAGTCTTATTCGGGGGGGTTGAGCTAGGATGTGGTTCGAGAAAGTTGGCGGATTCGGGTTCGGAGAGCTTTTTCCCATGGGTTCATGAGGTGGTCGAGGGAGTGGAGGCGGGTGGGGCTCATCGCGGTGTGAATGGGGCGATTGGTGCGTAATGCTGGGATTTCTGCCATTTTTCGAGCAGTGACGGGCAGGGGAGCTGGGATGAGGCCGATTTCGTGAACGGCGGTAGCGACCTCTTGGGCGTAGGTGTACCAGCTGACGGGTTTGGTGGCAGATTGGGTGAGGTGAAAGAGGCCTTTTTCATTTTTGGTGAGGAGGAAATCGAGGGCATGGGCCATTTCGGAGGCGGAGGTTGGTAAGGAGAATTTGTCGGCGACGCCCTCAAGGGGTGTTCCTGCTTGGATTTGGCGGAAGATTTTTTCTAGAAACCCTTCTGCGGCGGTCCCAAAAACCCAGGAGATACGAGCGATGAGAGCATGGGGGTGATTGGCTAAGACGGCCTGTTCGCCAGCTAGTTTGGTTTCGCCATAAATATTGTTAGGAAAACAGGGGGCAGATTCATCTTTCAGGCCGGGGAGTTTGCCATCGAGAACGTAGTCGGTGGAGAAGTGGATGAAGGGGAGGTTTTTTTTTGCACAGACTTCGGCCATGATGGCGGGAGCTTGAGTATTAACTTTCTTGGCTAGTTCGGGAGTTTTTTCGCATGCATCGGGGGTGGAGATGGCTGCAGGATTGACGAGAAGATCGAAGGGGCAGTGATCGAGGTAGGAGTGCAGTGCAGAGGGGTCGGTGAAGTCGACGATTTTTCGAGTGAGGGGGAGGATTTGGTGTTTTTGCTGCCAATGTTGAGCAAGGAATCCGCCGACTTTGCCGGTGACGCCGGTGAGAAGAATACGCATGGTTGATTCAATAGCATTGTGAGTGGGTGATGGGGAGGATTTTGGAGGAGGATTCAGGACTTTATCCTCCTTTCGTTTTCGTTAGCATTTCCTAATGTTGCCACAAGAGGTTATTCGGAAAAAGCGGAACGGGGATGTGCTCTCTGAGGAGGAGGTTTTATTTTTTGCAAATGGGATTGGCGATGGTTCCATTTCTGAGGGGCAGATTGCGGCTTTTGCGATGGCGGTTTACTTTCAGGGAATGACCTTGAATGAGCGAGTTTCGCTTACGGAAGGGATGCGGGATTCGGGTCAGGTCTTGCAGTGGGAAGGAATGAGTGGACCGGTTATTGACAAGCATTCTACTGGAGGGGTGGGAGATAATGTTTCGATGATGTTGGGTCCGCTCATTGCGGCTTGTGGAGGGGTTGTGCCGATGATTTCGGGGCGAGGTTTAGGGCATACGGGAGGAACGCTTGATAAGTTAGATAGTATTCCTGGTTACAATACTTCGCCTGATGAGGGTCAGTTGCGGCAGGTGGTGGGTGATTGTGGAGTCGCGATCATTGGACAGACTGGGGAGTTGGCTCCAGCTGATAAGCGTTTTTATGCTACGCGTGATGTTACGGCTACGGTTGAGTCCATTGACTTGATTACTGCTTCGATTCTTTCGAAGAAATTGGCGGCAGGGTTGGAGGCCTTGGTGATGGATGTGAAGGTGGGTAACGGGGCTTTTATGGCAACTGAAGAGGAGTCTCGTGCTTTGGCTGAAAGCATTGTGGGAGTGGCGAATGGAGCGGGAGTGAGGACTAGTGCTCTCATTACGGATATGAATGAGCCTCTCTGTGGTGCGGCAGGTAATGCGCTTGAGGTGCAGGAGGCTTTGTTATTTCTAACAGGTATGAACAAGAATACGAGATTGCATGAGGTGGTGATGTCTTTGTCGGCTGAGTTGCTGGTCTTGGGAGGGCTTCATTCTTCGGTGAAGTTTGCACGGAAGGCTTTGGAAGGGGCTCTCTCGTCAGGTCGTGCTGCGGAGGTTTTTGGGCGGATGGTCAGTGGTCTGGGTGGGCCTGTTGATTTTGTGGAGAAAGGGGAGTCTTACCTTCCTCGTGCTCCGATGGAGTATGAAGTGCCTGCTCTGCAATCGGGTTTTGTTGCGAAGATGGATACTCGTGGTTTAGGCTTGGTGGTGGTGGAGTTAGGGGGAGGAAGGCGGCGAGCTGAGGACGATATCGATTTTGCAGTAGGTCTCAGTGATTTTGTTCAAATAGGTGAAGAAGTGGTTGCGGGAGGTTCTCTTTGTCGGGTTCATGCTCGAGATGAGGAAGTGGCGAACAGAGCAGTTGGCTTAATTCAGAGGGCTATTGAGATTGAAGGTGATGTTGCTGCTTCTCAGTCAGTGGTGCGAGGGATGGTGAGGAAGGGTTAGGGGGGGAGAGGGGGTGAAGGGTTCTGATGAAGCAGAATTCGACTGTTTTTCTCTCTTGGTGGAATTGATCTGAGTGGGCGATGACGAAAAGAGGGGGGTGGTCCCTAAAAAAGTGAATGGAGAGGTAATGAGGAAGTGAGTTTCTGTGGAAGTTCGCTTTTTGGCCTTAAAAGTGAATTTTCCTAAGGGATTTATTAGGGGATATGTTGGAATTAAGGCTTTTAGGCCTAATTTCCTGTTTTTGGGGGGAGTTTCGGTGAGAAGTTGGGGGATTCTGTGGAAAGCGAGATTTTTTTGAAAAAACGAAGACTGAAATGGGGCTGGCATTCTGAAAACTTGGTCTTATGGTCTGCCGGGTCGCGAGGATTTCGATTCTCAGCGAGCAAGTGGGTATCGAGCCGACTCGCACTAAATAACCTCCATCAATA
>CAZUEC010000300.1:0-3310 GCA_964618865.1 uncultured Roseibacillus sp.
TTCCTCCACTAGCAGGGGCGAGAAGAATGGTTAGATGGCGTGAGTTGGTGGGAAGTTTGACTAAAGAGACTAGGTTGTGTTCTTTAATTTTGCGTTCAAACAGTGATTTGATAAGAGGATCTTTGATGTTTTTGATGTCGACGAGATCTTCTGCAGGTTGTGGAGGGGCAGGTTCTTCTTCATAGCCATCGTTGTAGTCATCATCGTCTTCGATAGGAGGTTGCTCTTCTTTCGTTTCCAGCTGATAGATGGCAAGGATTTGAGGGCCGACGTAAGTGAGAGATTTGTTGTATTCAAAAGAGAAAGCAGCGCTTGTTTCTCCTGATGGATTTTTGAGTGTTAGTCCGGGAATTTTGTTACCCCAAGCGATGAGATCAATCTTGGCTCGGACTTGAGCTTCGTCTTGGGCTGAGGCATTGATTAGGAGAAGAAAGAGAAGAAAGAGAGGAGCTAATGATTGCATAGTCTTTAAATTTCATTGTCTGCAAGCCAGCGGAAGGAGACAATTTCGAATCTTCTTCCAAATCGTTGGTTTGTGGTATTTAGACTGTCGATATTATCATTACTTGCGTTAGCGGGGTCAATGAAATCGGTACTTCTTTGGACAAGAGCTTCTGCAAAAGCGGTGGCAACGACTCGTCCGCTGGCATCGTGAGAGCGTCCACAGGTTCGGATTCGGAAGGTGTCGGAGCGTACGCTCATGGACGGTCCAAGCAGCTGTAAGATATCTGCTTGATTGACCCAAGCTGGTATCGAGGTGGAACGGAAGCCGAATGCGTTGCTTGAATTGCTTCCTCCTCTCCGAGCTCCTACGATTTCACGGTCGGCTACGATACTTGAGAGGGATTTGAAGTTTCGGTCTAAGGCTCCGGAAGCCCAGTCTGGGTCTGAGCCTACGCTGGGAGGTGGGCTGCCGCCTCCTGGGCGGGCGGCGAGGGGGTCGACGCCGTTAAAAGCGAATGAGGCTTGGTCATCGGGGAGGACGATATCAGAGAAGGGGCTGGAGGAGCCATTGCTGTCGATATTGATCCTGCTTTCATCGAGTGCGAATTGTAAGGCTCCACTGCGGGTGAGATCGGGCTCAGCGCTGGCGTCCGCAAGGGCTCGGTTCACAAAGTGAGAGAGGCTGACAAAGGGGCCACGGCGCCGAACTTGTCTGACGATGTTACGGGCGAGGGTGTCGATCTCTTGATCACTGAGGACTCGGTTTCCCGAAAAGGAATCTTCTTCCGAACCGGTAGGATTGTCGATGGCTTGGGAAGGTTGCTGAAGGCTTCTTGGAAAGGTGATTCGATTACTGTTTCCCCCAACGGAGGTGATGTGGTTTCGAGAAGAAGCGAGAAAGGCTTTCCATGCACTAACGGAAGTGGAATTTATGTTGAACATCCCCGAGTTGACGATGGAAGCTGCTGCCGTTGAGGCGTCGAGGTTATTGGTGTTTATACTAGGAAGCAGCACCTGATTAGGATTGAGGGGGGCTTCTTGAGAGTTGTCGATGGTGGAGAAGAAGAAGCGGTCCCAGAGGCTACTATTTAAGAGGTGGGTGATATCATAATAATTTCGAGGTGAGCTCGTAGCGTTTCCAAATCCGGTGACAAGATAGTCGTTGCGGGATTGTTCTATTAGTGAGCGTCTGACGAATGGAGTGGCATAGGAATTGCCAACTGCGTATGCGGGTTGGTGAGCGATGGAGACCTTGGTGTCGTCTGCGGTGAGATCGAGATGTTGAAGTTGTCCGAGAGAGGAGAGGGCTTCCGGGATCGTAAATAGGACGGTTCGTTGGGAGCCACCGAGAGGGCTAAAGCCCCATGGAAGTGGGTCATCGTTAAGATCGAGGGTGAATCCTGAACCGGTTAGACCTTCGGTGCTAGCGGGATTACTTCCGCCGATTTGGTTCGCATTATCAACATTTTCAAAAAAATAGGGGGGGGGGGTGTAGCTGGTGATAGGAGCATCAAAATTAGTGGCTTGGAGATTATAGTCGGCGAAGGTGCGTAAGGCTGAAGCTCGTTGACCGACTACGGAGCCACCAGGAAGTTTGTTTAAGTAATCGACGCCAGGCTGACTCATCTGAAACTTATAGAGAATGAGTGGGCTGGGATCTGTTAAGGGTTGGTCCCATCTTTTTTGACTCAATCTCCAGTCGGTATTATTCAGTTCAATCCCTGAAATACGTCTCACTGGAATGCCTTCTGCTCTCATTTCTAATTGGATGAGAGTAGTGTTTTGTCGCTCACGAACGTCTAAGGTGATGGGAAGGGTGCGAGGAGTTGTCGTCACCATTTCCAAACAATTTACGAAGGAGTCGAGTTCGGTCGAACTTGCCGGAACGAGATTGATACTGATAGGGCTTCTGGTCTCGCTTTGACTCCGGCTTACGGGAGCGCCCATGGTATAAACTCTCGCTTCACCAGGATTGAGAGTGCCGGAACGAATTTGGAAGGTGGCTTGATTGAAGACTGCAGCTTCGGAACCTGATTGTTCGGGAGTTTCGTTTTCGGGAAAGAAAGCTGACTCTTCTCCTGTTTGCCAAAGGCGAGATGTTCGACGGTCCACTCCAGAGACGATAGGGGTCATATTTCGGAATTGAAAATCGAGATTACCGCTCCATCGCAGGGGGCGTGAGTAAGGATTGGCAATGACGAAGGCGACCTTGGCACAAGGGTTTACAATTGTATCGCTGCCTCGTCTGCCGCCGCCTGATTCGGTTACTCGGGCACCTAAAAGAAGGCGAAATTCTAGAATTGTTGGGGCAATGGCATAGCTGCCGCCGCCAGAGGTGGAGGTGTCGACGCCGACTTGTAAGGCTTGATTGAGGCCGGTGTTTTGAATTCGTTCGTAGAATGGTAGAAGGCGTTCCCAAGTTAGGAAATTGAGGGGTTGAGTTGTGGCGAGAGAAGGAATGATTGGATTGTCGCGAGAGGGAAAGTTGTCGAGCGAAGAATTAGAGTTTGCATTTGGAAGGCCGTTTGCCAAAGCGCTGGAGAGGTCCACTTTGAGGCCGCCATCGAGAGCATTCGTATGGAGCCCCTGACTGAAGGCGGTTGCGGAGTGAAAGAGAGATTCGGTATAAGTCCCGACGCTGGTGAGGAAGCTTGGCTCGTTGTCGAGGATGAGTTCGGAAGATGGAAGAGTGGCGATTCGTTGAAGAGAATTTTGGTTGGCGTCTGAGGCCTCTGGATAAGCCGCAATGCCATCGACAACTTCCCATCCTCTTCGTTGCGGAGCAAGCGTGGCGAAGTTATTGTTATTGGTTTGTAGGATTGAACGGTTGATTTGGGATTTGACATTTTCATCACCAATCCACCAA
>CAZUEC010000301.1:0-3278 GCA_964618865.1 uncultured Roseibacillus sp.
AATAGACTTTTGAAAAATGGTCTAAGCCTTCATCCCAAATCTACTTCGGGCCCTTCCAATCGTGCTTAGGATAACGTCCCGCGAGATCCTTTTTCATCTGCTCGAAGCCAGTCTTCCAAAAACCTGCTAGATCTTTCGTCACTTGCCATGGCCTTTGATTAGGGGCACAAATTTTAACCACCAACTCCTGCCCTCCCGGCAACCTAGGAGTCTCGCTCACTCCATAGAGACGCTGCACCTTTTCCTCAATCCAAGGCTCCTCACCCCCCTTATAATTGACGCGGCTATTAATCCCATTGCTCAAAGCAACCTTCTCAGGAGCATAACTCTCCAGACTCGCCTTCTGCATCGCAGAAAGAAACTCCTTCAAAACCGGATAAACCTCCCGATTCTTCACCTCGCGCAAACTGCTCGCACCCTCGCAAATTCCGGAAATCACAAAACGCCTTTCCTCCTCTCCAAACTCCGGAAGCTCCAATTCCGGCATCGCAGTTGCCAAGAAATTAAGGCGAGCAACCCAGCGCTCAACCGCACCATCCCAATTTTTCAGAGACATACTCCCAACCAGAATTTGGTCCGCCACAATCTCCCCCGCCAACTCCTGACTAACCTCTCCCCCCTCCCTCTCCTCCACCACCAAGTCATCGAACACCACTCGTTTACGAGCCACCACCTTTCTCGTATCAACATCCCATTCCGCACCATCGGTTTGCTGCAACAAAGCCGGAAAAAGCTCCTCTAACCATTTCCTCTCCACCCGCACACAACTGCGAAGATAAGTCACCATCTCTTTCCCCTCCACCTCAGTCGCCTCGCAAGCAACGAAAACTTGAGAAAAACGAGCCACACTCGTTTCATCTAACTTCCCCTTCCGCTTACCCACCAAACGAGAAGACAAAGTCGCCTCTCCCAGTCTCACTCCCACTCGATCTCCAAAAGCACTCAACACCGCCTTTGCCAAAGCCTCCCCATTCCATTCAAATCGAACCCGATCCACCTTCATCCCCTTCCCCTTCGCAAGACCGCAAAGCTGCTTCCAAGTCGCCTGCACCTCTCGAGCATTCCGCCCCTGAATTCCCATCGCCCGACAACTCTCAGCTCGAAAACCCGCTTTTTCCGCCGCCACCATCGCCCGCCAATCCGCCTCAAAATCCGACCAATCACCCTCTTCCACCCAACGCTCCCGCTCCTTCCCAGACTTCTTCGCCCACACCCCTTCTCCCTGTAAAATCGCTGCCGCAAAACAAGCTTCACTCACCGTATCCAACCCTTCTGCCGCAAGCAACAGCTTCGCAATTCTAGGATGCAATGGAAAAGCAGCCATCAACCGACCTCCATCCGTAATGCCATCTTCCGAAATCGCCTGCAGCCGAGTCAAAAGCCCCTCCGCTCGTTCCCGTGACTCTTCCTCAGGTTCATTGAGCCAACGAAAGTCTGCAACCTTTCGCCAACCTGCAGCTTGCAAATAAAGAACCGCCTCCGCCAAATCCACTCGCTTGACTTCTGGAAGCTCAAAAGGAGCGCGACGCCCATGATCAGCCTCCGACCACAATCTCACACAACAACCAGGCCCCGTCCTTCCTGCTCGACCCGCCCGCTGCTCCGCCGCCGCTCGCGAAATAGGCGAAACCAACAGAGAATCAATCCCTCGTCGCACATCAAATTTTGCCATTCGCGCTAAACCCGAATCAACCACAAGCGAAACACCCTCAATCGTAATCGAAGTTTCAGCAACATTCGTAGCCACAATGATACGTGGACCACCTTCCGCCGCCACCGCCGCTCGTTGTGCTTGAGGAGGCAGACCAGAATAAAGAGGCAACACCTCATAGCCCCGTGCCACAGAAGATTTTTCTAACAACGATATTGTTTTTCGAATCTCATACCCTCCAGGCATAAAAATCAAAATTCGACGCTCCACTTCAGGCTGCAAAGAAGCATCACGCAACACCTTAACCACTCGCTCCCAAAGCATCTCCTCCTCCATCCGGCCAAAACGATTTCGTCTCCGTTGCCCAGCCCCCGCATAGCTCACCTCCACTGGATACTTGCGCCCTGCTGACTCTAACAATTCACAAGGAGCTAAATAATCCTCTAAACCTGCCACCTCCAAAGTCGCCGACATCACCCCCACCCGCAAATCAGATCGCCGTTCTTGCAAATCCAAAACCCTTCCCAAAGAAAGATCACTTGCCAACCGACGCTCATGAAACTCATCAAACAAAACACAACCCACTCCCGGCAACGTCGAATCCTCCGCCAACCATCGCTGCAAAACTCCATCCGTCACATAAATCAAACGAGTCTTCGCTCCAAAAACCTTCTCAAACCGAACCGAATACCCCACCTCCTTCCCCACCGCAGAACCCACCAAACTCGCCACATACTCCGCCAACATTCGAGCCGCAATCCGCCGAGGCTGCACCACCACAATTCGTCCCGTCAAATCAGCCTCTTCTAACAAAAGCTTAGGAACCACCGTCGACTTTCCCGACCCAGTAGGAGCCTTGAGAAGAACACGTCCTGAACCTTGCCGACCAAATGCCGCCAAGAGTTGCTCTCTAACCTCCAAAACCGGCAACGACATCACTCCCTACTTTTCTCTCAAATTTCGAAGATACGCCTTCGCAGCTCGTGGATGAAGCTGGTTCTTCTTAACAGACCAATCATTAGCAGGAGGATACAAACTTATCCGAGGCCTTTTTTCTCGTGCCGAATTCCAATAATCTGGCAACAAAGTGTGATCCACCGTATCCCCCTGACCTCCATTATAAAATTCAAAGAGAACCGCAGCTTCGACTTCATTCTCCCGTATCCAGTGGAAAAGTCCGTTAATAAACTCAGGGTTATCATCCCCTCCAAACAAACTAGACCTCAGCAAAACCGCCTCCCTTCCCCCTCCTGCTTTCGGCACATAATTTGCCCACGGCCCCCACTCACTAATCACCAAAGGCAACTTCTTACTATCTGCTAAAATTTTAAAGTAACGGAGTCCGTATGTTTTTGACTCCCCCTCTTTTGCCAACTTCCCCTTCCCTTCAAAAACTTTTTTCACCAACGCCTCAAACGCCTCCTTCCGATCCTCATCTCTCGTATTCCAATAACCAGGCTTCAACTCATAAGCCTCACTTTGCGAATCATCATTTCGATAATAACACTCCCCATCAGCATCATAAATATCAACGCTCACATAATCAACTAACAGCTTATCAGCCTCATCCTCCGGCTGAGGAAAACTCTCTCCTGGATATTCAGGAAAAGCCTCACTCGGATCATAA
>CAZUEC010000302.1:0-3258 GCA_964618865.1 uncultured Roseibacillus sp.
GGTGAGATTGTTTTGGCCGATGAGGTGAGTCCTGATACTTGCCGACTCTGGGATGCTCAGACAGGAGAGAAGTTAGATAAAGATCGATTCCGACAAGACCTTGGCGGAGTGATGGAAGGTTACCAAGAGGTTCTGCGCAGAATTGAGCAGGCTGAGAAATAGCGATCGGTTTTTAAGAGGATTGCTAGTTTTCGTTTTTGGCGGGGGTGCCATTCATGTCTTTCCACAAAGAGCGTCCCAAACGTTCTTCTTTAGGAAGACTTGCACGGTGGGCGGTGTTGAGGCCGCTGTAAAAAGCGAAGCAGGCGATGGCGGTAAAGACCATGAAGATTCCAAAGTCGCGTGCGCTGTTGTCGGTATTCGAAACGGGGGCAGCGGCTAGGCTGGGACCTTGGTTTGCGGGTGCGGCTGCGGGTGGCTTGGGGGAAGCAGTTGATTTTTTCTTCTTTTTCTTTTGGTGAGGTTTGAATCGTTCATTGGAAAGCGCTTCTTGCTCGTCCTCTTTAAGTTGGTAGTTGAAAAGAACATCTCCTACTTCGGCGTTGAGCTCATTTTTGAGATCGATGATTTCCATCTGTTTTTCGTCGAGGCGGATGCCATTGGTGGAATTGGAGTCACTGAGAATGAATCCTCCGTCGACGCGCTTCATTTCACAATGATGAGAGGAAACAGAGCCGTGTTCGATGACGACGTCATTGGCCGCTGAACGTCCAATGGAGACGACTTCGGTATCGAGAGGGAAGCGATAGGGCTGAGGAGTCTTGTTTGGAACTGTGATACAAATGCGCGGCATAATCTAGATACGTTTGAAGGAAGGGCAATCTTAGCAAACAGTTTTCGAGCGCAAAGGAGCAAGTTGAGGTTCTTTGTCTGAAAGTTAGTTTTGTGCAATTTCGACAGCGGATTCGTGCTTGGCTTCTTCTAGTTCGAGAGTGTGACGGTCTTTGGGGATAACGCGTAACATGATGGGGAGGGTGCTGTCCCAATCGGAGAGGAGTTCTTTGGCTCGGAGAGAGCCGGTGTTGGTGGCATGACTTTCGATCAGTTTTTTGACTTCGGCGATGTCGTGGTCTCGGGCGACTGGGAGAGCTACTACCATTTCAGGATTGAGGCGAGACTGGAATTGGCCGTCTTCGTCGAGCACGTAGGCTACGCCCCCTGACATTCCGGCTCCAAAGTTTTTGCCCGTGAGTCCAAGGATGACGACGAGGCCATTGGTCATGTATTCGCAACCGTGGTCGCCTACTCCTTCGCAGACGGCTGTGGCTCCAGAGTTGCGCACACAGAAGCGTTCTCCGGCACGGCCGTTGACAAAGAGTTCTCCTCCGGTGGCTCCGTAGAGTACAGTGTTGCCGACGATGGAATTCTCTGCAGCGGTGAAGGTGGCAGACATTTGGTCAGGGGGACGAACGAAGATAGTGCCTCCGGCCATTCCTTTCCCAACGTAGTCATTTCCTTCTCCGATGAGGGTGAGGGATACTCCTCCACAAAGGAAGGTGCCAAAAGATTGACCGGCCGAGCCCATGAAGGTGAGTTTGATGGTTTCGTTGGGAAGGCCGCTGTTGGCATAAACTTCTGCGATGCGACCAGAGAGACGGGTGCCGATATTGCGGTCGGTATTCACTACGGAGTAGGTTTTTTCGAAAGGGGCACAGTCCATGAGGAGGCTTGCTGGATTTTCCTCTTCGGTTGCTCCAGCGTGTGCGCGTAGGTCGGCGAGGATTTCGAGATCGAGGGCGGGTTTGTGGATTCCGGTGTTGCGTTCGTGAGTGCGGTAGCGTTCGGCGGAATTGCTTGGGATGGCTTCTTTAAGAACTTTAGAGAGATCGATGGTGGAAGCTTTTGGGTGATTGGGGACCTCGCGCTGTCGCAGGTGTTTGGTTTGGCCAATCATTTCGTTCAGGTTACGAATCCCAAGGTTGGCCATGTGTTGGCGGGCTTCTTCGGCCACTCCCATCATGAAGTTGACGACGTGATCGGGGGTGCCTTTGAACTTGGCTCGCCATTTCGGGTCGGTGGTTGCCACTCCGACGGGACAGTTGTTGAGGTGGCATTTGCGGACATAGACGCAGCCCATGGCGATCATGGCGATGGTTCCGAAGTTGAATTGTTCGGCTCCTAACATGGCGGCAATGACGACGTCGCGACCGTTGCGGAAGCCGCCATCGGTTCGAAGGACAACACGGTCGCGGAGATTGTTCATCACGAGGGTTTGTTGAGCTTCGGCGATTCCGAGTTCCCATGGAAGGCCGGCATGCTTGGTTGAGGAGAGGGGGGAGGCGGCGGTTCCGCCATCGTGACCAGAGACTAGAATGTTGTCAGCACAGGCTTTAGCTACTCCGGCAGCGATGGTTCCTACTCCGGCTTCAGCAACTAATTTGACTGTGATGCGGGCCTTGGGGTTGACTTCTTTGAGGTCGTGAATGAGTTGAGCTAAGTCTTCGATACTATAAATATCGTGATGGGGAGGTGGGGAGATGAGTTGGACTCCAGGTTGCGTGTTGCGGAGGCGGGCAATGAGGCTGTTGACTTTGTGACCAGGGAGTTGTCCTCCTTCGCCAGGCTTGGCTCCTTGAGCCATTTTGATTTCAATTTCGTCACAATTGACGAGGTAATAAGCGCTTACTCCGAAGCGGCCGGAAGCGACTTGTTTGATGGCTGAGCGTGCGAGGTCGCCATTGGGGTAGGGTTCGAAGCGGCGAGTGTCTTCACCTCCTTCACCTGAGTCAGATTTACCGCCTAGGCGGTTCATGGCGATGGCGAGAGTTTCGTGTGCTTCTGGGGAGAGTGCTCCCAGAGACATGGCTGCGGTGGTGAATCTTTTGACGATTTCTTCAGCGGGTTCTACTTCCTCTAGAGAAATGGGGGTGAGGTCTTCGGTGCGAAACTCGAGGAGATCTTTGATGGTGATGGGGTTGTTGGTGAGGGAGGCTTTTACGTAATCCTCGTAGTCTTCCATTTTATTGTTCTTCACGAAGGTGTGAAGGTTGCTGATGACTTCGGTTGAGATGGCGTGGGATTCTCCGCTTTTACGGTAACGGTTGTAGCCGGGATCACCGAGGTCTAATGGGCTTTCAGGAATTTCGGAGTAGGCTGTTTGGTGGCGGGTGAGAGTTTCGTGAGCAATCTCGTTGAAGCCTACTCCTCCGATGCGGGTTATGGTGCCGGTGAAGCAGAAGTCGACTACTTCGGAACCGACTCCGAGGGCTTCGAAAATTTGTGCTCCTTGGTAAGAGTTGAGGACAGAGATGCCCATTT
>CAZUEC010000303.1:0-3233 GCA_964618865.1 uncultured Roseibacillus sp.
TACGCCCATCTCAATGAGCACAACACTCACCCCTCATCGAGAATGAGCCAGAGAGAATAAAAAACCTAAAACTCCAGCTCGTCGCTAAGAACCTCCACCCCCACAAGAGCAGTTCCCACAGCTTCTTGAGCTGGTGACTCATTCACCAAAGATTCGGATGATGCCGCACCGCTGCTCCCAAGTTGGCTCAGCTTCGCCGAAAACGAAACCAATGCGATAAAGAGAATCGCCAACACGATCGCAAAGACCCATAGACTACGTTGACTGTTTCTCTCCATCTTCTGAAGCACCTGAACGACATCTTCACTAGAATTTTCTAGCCGTTGAGAATTCTCACGAGCAGTCTCGGCCGCCTCCTCGAATTTCGTATCCATCCGCTTTCCAAAATCTTGTAAACTCGTCCTCGCACTCGCCTGCACAGTCGACATTTCAGACACCGCTACCGAAATGTCTTTCACTTCGGAATACACCCCATCCATCCCACTTTGAAGTTTTCCCACTCCCCCATGAACCGAATCCATCGTCGTCAACAATGACTTTTCACGATCTGCAGTGACTTCTACCCGTTGCTTGATGGTTGTTAGAATTTCACTCGCCTCTTCCTGACGAGTATGGAGATTTTCAATCTCTGCAAAGGCTGCCGGGAAAGGCGTCAGCGCCTTAGCCACATCCTGACGACTCTCCTCCTCGGCATTGAGTCGTTCACGAATTGTCTCTGTCGAAAGAAGCAGCCCCGCATAACTCGCCCTCAAGTCTTGCAACTCCGTAGTCAGCATTTCCTCCCGAATCCTACGCTCATTACGACCCGTGAAAAGACGCTGAAACCAACTCAACGGTCTCGCTACCTTCTCTTTTTGCACAGACCCTTCCACCCCATCAACGGCAGGAAAGTCATGGATCTCAGCCTCAAAAGGCACATCCTCAAGATTCTTCTTAGAATCAGAGAGAGAGTCGGAAACAACTGGAACTGGAATCTCAACAAAAGGACCACTTGTTGTTCGGAATGGAGAAGCACTCATAAAATTCACACACTCAGCTAGCGTCCTTGTAATCGAAATGTCAGCCTCGAAGAGTCCTCAATTAGTCATGCATTTTTCAAAAAAAATGCCTCTCTTTGCAAACAACTCACCACCTGTCCCAACTCTATCCATTGAGTCATATAGCCTCGTTCCGAATGTAAAAAATCACTCTGGTTCCTCTAACATTCCTCAAAGACAAGATATCATGACCAATTTTTCGGGTCAGTCCCAAAAAAATCTTGCAGCAAAAGATAAAGTTGAGGGTGCTCCTCCTCCATATTGCGAGGCTTCTCAAAAAACGTTTCTGCCGCAACAGCAAAGAACTCCGCCTCATTCGTCGTTCCATAAGCATCCATCACCGTCTTACGACCCTTCTCTACATCTTCACAAAGCACCCTAAATTCGCGGCCAAAAACCGTCGGCCAACTATTGAAATCAGCATTGTCAGGCAACTCCGGAAAACCATCCGCAGCCCCATTAACCGTATCAAGCTGGTGCGCAAACTCATGAATCACCAGATTGTGCCCATCTTCATCATTCATCCCCCCAGACCGCACACTCTTCCAAGCCAGAACCACTGTTCCACGACTCCAACTCTCTCCCAACCTCACACTTTCCATTCCAAACTCATCTTTCACTCGATAAGCATCCGGATAGATCAAGATCGCCCGTAAAGCGGGATAAGGCGCTCCCTTTTGATTCCCCCAAAGCAAACAAGCTTGTGCCGCCACCACAAACCTCATCTCATCACTCACCTCCTCCAGTCCTCCACACGCCTCGAAAACCTTCTCATCAAGAAAAATCAACGAAAGCCCCTCCACCTTCGCACGCAACTTCTCAGGAAGCTCCTCCCAAAGCTTCCAATTTTGAGACACCCAGTTGCTCTGATCCGGAGTGAAACGGGAAGCCGCTAAAGCACTTCGCCGTTGTTGACGCCTTCTAGCACGCCACCAATAGACCGCCGCCGCCAAGACCGTCACTCCCAAAATGACCAGAACTCCCTCCATCAACCTTACGAGGCAAACTACCTTGCCAAGCGCAACGTGATTCGTTTCATCCTATCATTCCCACCAGGTGAGGTCGACTCGATTTCGGAATCATCCACAACCGCATTATGAGCAATGCGCCGATAGTAAGCGTTCAAAGGCTTCAATCGCTGAGGCTTACCAGTCTCCTTCACCTTGGAAGCAGCCTCAAGCACCGTATCACAAAGCTTCTGCTCCTGCTCAACTCGGTAATCCTCACAATCAATTCTCACTCGTTCAGACTCCGGATCTTTCTTCTGTAAAATTCGATTCACCAAATATTGAATGTCGTCAAGACGTTCTCCATTTCGTCCGATAAGATACTTCCCTTGCTCAGTTCGAATCTGAAGCACCATCCCCTCCTCACTTTCCTCCTGCTCAATGCTGTAGGTGAATCCCAGCTTTCCCAGAATAGAATCCAACACTTCTTCGGCTTGTTTTGCGTCACTCATATTTTGATAAAGAAAGATTACCCACTCCGTCTCCTTGGTCAATAAAGCTTAGTCAAACGATCACAATCTGAGCAACGACTCCCAAGACACTCGATGCGCCGAAATTCTCAAATCACGGTTAATTCTTGCTTTATCAGGTTCTCGCCATTAACAACCCCGCCCAACCGTGAGTCAGCAGTTGAAAATCGCCTTACCAAAAGGCTCCCTCCAAGCTCCCACCCTCTCTCTTCTCGAGAAAGCAGGATACAATATCTATTCCTCTGACCGAGGCCTACGCCCTTCTTCAGATGATTCCGAACTCGATATCTACATGATTCGAGCACAAGAAATCGGACGTTACATCGACCAAGGCTTCGTCGATTGCGGCATCACCGGCTATGATTGGGTCTACGAAAACAAGGCCGATCTCGAAGACTTAGCCGAACTTCCCTATTCCCGAGCCTCCACCCGCCCTACCCGCTGGGTCCTCGTTGTCCCCGAAAACTCTCCCGTCCAAACAGTCGCAGACCTCGAAGGCAAACGCATTGCCACCGAAGGCGTCGGAATCACCGAGCGCTACCTAGCCGAAAAAGGAGTCACAGCCCAACTCGAATTTTCTTGGGGAGCCACCGAAGTCAAAGTCCCTGACCTTGTTGACGCCATCGTCGATGTCACCGAAACCGGCTCCTCCCTGCGAGCCAATAAACCTGTCTCTTATACACATCCCGAGCCCACGAGACCAGAGAGGACCTCGTATG
>CAZUEC010000304.1:0-3229 GCA_964618865.1 uncultured Roseibacillus sp.
TTGCTCTCAAGAAATTCTCTCTCGGCGATAAACGAACGAACTTTTGGAAAACGGTTTATTCAAACGAATGTGAGTAGATGAGGAAAGGAGGAGAGGGTGTTTATTTGGCTTTATGTCCTTTGAAGCCGAGGGATTTGTCGAAGACTTTGCCGATGAGGTCGGGGGTTGGTTCGTTTTTGGCAAAGTTGAGAAGACGGGAGACTATTTCGGGATGTTCTTGGGCGATGTTGTTGTTTTCGCCTAGGTCTTGCGAGAGGTCGTAAAGTTCGACGGTGTCTTTGGCTTGATGGTGAAGGAGTTTCCATTTTCCTTCTCGAACGGCAATTTGTTTCCGGAATTGCCAGAAGAGTTTTTCGTGCTGTTTCTGGCCTTTTTGGCCGAGAAGGGTGGGAAGAAAAGAGATGCCGTCGCATTGTTCAGGGGTTTTGGTGTTTGTTAATTCTGCGAGGGTGGGCATGACGTCGGGGAAGTAGCCAAGGTGGTCAGAGGTGGTTCCTTTTTGAATTTTTCCGGGCCAACTGACGATGTAGGTTACGCGGAGTCCTCCTTCGTAGAAGTTTCCTTTTCCTCCTCGAAAATGTTCGCCAGTGATGGGGTTGGTGTTGGATTTGAAAAAGCCTTGGGGATATTTTTCGTTGTGGAAGGGTTGTTCATTGGCGCCATTGTCGCCGCAAAGAAAAACGATGGTGTTGTCGGCGATGCCTGTTTGATCTAATAAGGATAGGACTTCGCCAATTTGTCGGTCGGCGAGTTCGACAAAGGCGGCGTAGCGTTCGGCTTCATCAGGAGGGGCGATGTCAGCGCGACTATGATGCTGAGGGGCATCCCAGTTTTGTCCTTCTGCTTTGTATTTGAGGTAAGCGGGTTCGTCTTCGGGGATGCCATAGAGCGCGTGGGGGATGGTGTAGGGAAGGTAGGCGAAGAAGGGTTTTTTTCCGGCATGTTGTGTGATGAATTGTTTTGCGCGATCGTGAATGAGGTATTGGGAGAAGGTTTCTCCTTTGAGGGCGTGGCCGGTGTTTCCTTTGAGGGGTACTTTTTTGCCGTTGTGTATGAGATAGTTGGGGTAGTAGGTGTGGGCGTGAACTTGGTGATAGTAACCGAAAAATTCGTCGAAGCCTTGTAGCTCGGCAGCGCCAGAGGTGCCGCAATCTCCGAGGCCCCATTTGCCGAAGCCGCCGGTGGCGTAGTTTGCGGTTTTGAGCATTTCGGCGATGGTGAAGTCCTCTTCGAGTAGGGGTTCGGTGCCGTTATTGGCTCGGACGGTGGTGTGGCCGGTGTGCTGTCCGGTCATGAGAGTGCTGCGGGTGGGAGCACAGAGGGATCCGCCAGCAAGCATTTGGGTGAAGAGCATTCCATTCTTGGCGAGGCGGTCGATGTTGGGGGTGTCGAAGATGTGGTGTCCGGCTCCTGACCATTCGAAGCAGCCCCACTCGTCGAGCATGATGTAGATGATGTTTGGCGGAGGTTTTTCTTCGCTTTTGAGAATGGTTAGACTGAGTAGGAAGAGGAGAAGGGTCGCTTTCATGAGAGGTCAACGACTCTTACGGGAGGGATGTGCTTGTGCTATCCTTTTTTACGAAAAAGTGGCTTGCTCAGGTCGTGGATGAATCTGAGCGGGCAATGCTCTTGTGAGGAGCGGGTGAGTTGGAAAGCAAATATGGCTAGCTTTTTTTGCTGCCAATTAGGAGTTTGACAAAGGCTCCTGCTACGATGAGTAAGAAGATGAGAGCGATGAGGAGGTTGGGAAAAGTGCGATAGTTCTCAACTTTGGGGAGGTCGGTAGTGACGGCTTTGGCAGGGGTGGCTTTGGTAGGGGCGGCTTTCAGTGTTGAGGCTTTCTCAGCTTTGGGTGGGATCAGGTCTGCGACGGTGAGCATGGGCTGGCCGACTTCTTCCCGATGTTTGGCGACCATGTCGGGGGTGACGATGGAGGCTTTATTCCCGAAGGAGTTGCGGACGTAGGTGAGAACGGCGGCGATTTGTTCGTCGCTTTGGTAGGCGAGAGGAGCCATGGGGGCGGGAGGATTGTAATCGACTCCGTTGACTGTGATGGGGCCTTTGAGGCCTCGTAGCTGGATGCGTACTAGGTTTTCAACTGGTCCGGTGACCCATTCTGAATTTTGGAAGGGAGGGCCGTTTTGAGGCATGCCTTGACCGTTGTTGCCGTGACAAGCTGAGCAGAGAACAGAAGTGTTTTGTCCTAGTTTCCAGGTGGCGTTATCGATGCCTTCGGGAGGGCCGGCCGGAGTGGGAGTGGCGGATGCATTCTCGGCGGGAGCAGGAGTGGGAGTGGTTTCTTCAGCCATAGAGGAAATTTGATGTGCAAGAGGGATGATGTTGTTTTGCCTCTTGGGCAAGTGGTTTTTTAGCTGAAAATGGGTTCTGGAGAGGGGATGAGGGGTGGAATTAGTTTTCGGCTAGGTAGAAGAAATTGGGAGTCCAGGCGGGATGGAAGCTTTTTGGTTCTTGAGGAAGGGGTTGGGGAGAGGCGGTGGGGTCTTTGAGGGTGGCGAGGTAGGCGACGAGGTCGCGGAGGTCTTCTTTAGGGAGAATTTGTCCCATTGGAGGCATGGCGGAGACGATTTTGGTTTCGGATTTGAGGTATTTGCGCTCGATGCGAAGGAGGACGCCTTTGACGAGGAGGTCGAGGTGTTGTTCGTTGGTGGAGACGAGGGTTCCGGCCATTTTTTTGCCATTTTCGAGTTCTACTGTGGTGAGGGCAAATTGTGGGGAGATGGCTGCTGAGGGGTTGACGAGGGCTTCGAGTAGGTAGCGACGAGGTTGGTTTCCAATGTTAGAAAGATGAGGACCGGCCATTCCGGCGATTTTTTGTTTGGGGTTTACGAGATGACAGCGGGAACATTGGGCTGTGGGATGACTGGCGAAGAGTTTTTTGCCTTTGTTGGGGTCTCCTCCGTTTAGGGCATCAATAAAGGGGAGGAGAGTTTCTTGTCCGAGGGATTTTTGATAGTTTTCGAGGGCTTCGTGGGCGCGGTATTCGGGGCTTACGCGTGCGGCGAGGGTCATTTCTAATTCGATGGTGTGATCGACTTGTTCTTTTTTACGGAGGCGGTTGAAGTAGGAGATGATGAGTTGGGGGACTTCCTGATGAGGATGAGTGGCGAGTTGGGAGGCGGCTCCTTGGCGAACGAGGGGTTCGGGAGCGACTAGGGCTTGGCGAAGATAGGGGAAGGAGGATTCGGGTTGTCGTTTGATGAGGAGGGAG
>CAZUEC010000305.1:0-3210 GCA_964618865.1 uncultured Roseibacillus sp.
GCTGTATGGAGTTTCGCGAAGTTTGCAAGAGGCGATGCCAGCTTGGGAGTGGATGCGTGCTTTTGCGGAAGCGGCGATGGTGGGGGCGTTGGCTGATTGGTTTGCGGTCACTGCGCTCTTTCGCCATCCGTTAGGTTTGCCGATTCCTCATACTGCGATTGTGAAGAGGGAAAAAAAACGGATTGGTGCTTTGGTGGGGCAGTTTGTCAGGGGTAGTTTTTTTACGCGGGAAGAAGTGAGTCGCCAGTGGAAAAATTGGCAGCCGGTGTCTCGCCTAGCAGGATGGTTGAGGAAGGAGGATAATGCGGAAACAACTCTGCAACAGATGGCAGGAATGGTGCCAACGCTGGTGGCTAAGGCTGATGAGGTTGAGCTTTCGAGGTTGGGTGGAGAAAAGGTGAGAGAGGTTTTACAAGGGTTGCCGGTGGGTCGCTTGGTGGCGGTGCTTTTACAAGGGTTTTTGCGTAGTCCTTCGAAACGTGAAGTGCTTGCTCCGGTGTTGGGGAGGCTGAGTCAGACTGTGGCAGAGAATCGTGATTGGGTGATGGACGAGGCTCGGAAAGGGGCTCCGATGAGAGGGGCGAGGATTTTGGGAGCGGTGACTGAGGTGGCGGCGATGATGATGTCTGGGAAGGCGATCGAAAAATTTTCTACTGAGCTTGCTTCGGCATCGCAAGATATAGAGCATCCACTTTTTGATAAGATTGAGGAGGCTTTGGGACAGACCTTGGCGGAATTAGAAGAGGGAGGTGGGGGAGAGTGGGAGGCCTTTAAGGAGCGAGTTTTAGCGGATCCGGAAACGCAAGCGGTCTTGGAGGAGGTGATTCGCGGAGTGGGACGGTATACTTTGGCGGAGGCGGAAAATTTGGAAGTTGGAGGTGATGGTGGGAAGTGGAGTGCGATGGTGCGAGAGATGTCGGGACGTCTTTTGGAGAATCCGGAAAAGCTCGAGAATGTAGAAAATACCGTTGAGAAGGGGGTGGCTGGTTTTTTTGATCGTTACGGGAGTGGGATTGAGCAGATTATTAGTCGTACGGTGGATAGCTGGGAGGCGGACGTTTTAATTGAGCGGCTCGAAAATCAAGTTGGTCCCGATTTACAGTTTATTCGCATTAATGGAACCTTGATTGGAGGGTGTGTTGGTTTGTTGCTGCATGGAGTTGGTTTGATAATTTGGTGAGAGGTTGACTCTCTTTTGTGGTTGAGTTTTTCTCTTCGTTCTTTTCATTTCAGAGTGTTGTGAGGCTAAATTATTTGAGGGTTATTTTACTTTGGGTAGTTGGGTTTACGACTCTTTCGGGGCATGTGGTTGAGCAGATTTATTCCGAATGGAGTTGGAGTGAAGAGGGGTGGCAGTTGGAGGTTCAATTCGATGCGGGCTATGCGGACCCAGAGACTCGGGACGATCCGAGGCAACCGGTTTTGACTAGGAAGTGGTTATTGGATCAATCCGATGAAGTTTGGGGTGCTTTGAGACGGGAATCTGAGGCGTATCTCAAGGAGATGATACGAATTGAAGCCAACGGTCGGGTATTAGATTGGGAGGCGGAGTTTCCGGATTGGGTGCAAAGTCCGCCTGACTTTCCACGTTTAATCAATGGGATTGCTTACTTTCGGGTTGTTTTGAAAGGTGAGGAGCCGGGTCGAATGGTGGTTGGAGTGGGGGAGGGGACTTTTCCTAAGCTAATCGTGGCTCGGGATGAGAAGTATCTTGTTGTGGCGCCTGGGGAGAGCAAGGAGTTGCAAGCAGGAGGACGTTGGGGGGTCTGGTTGCGAGAGGGTTATCGCCATGTCATTCCTTTGGGATGGGATCATGTTTTGTTTGTTTTCGGGCTCTTTTTTTACCGGCGTCAATTTTCGGATCTGTTTCATCAGTCGCTGGCTTTCACGGTTGCGCATTCATTGACGCTGGCAATCGCGACGGGGGGTTGGTTTGTGTTGCCTGGGCATTGGAGTGGTCTACTTGAGGTTCTCATTGCTTTGAGCCTTGTGTTAGTTGGGCTTGAGAATTTGCGTTCGAATCGTAAGTTGAGGATGCGTCTGATATTGGTTTTTTGCTTAGGGTTATTGCATGGATTAGGTTTTGCGGGGGCTTTGGCGAGTTATGTTGATCGGGATCAATTAGTGGTTTCGGTAATGGGGTTGAATGTTGGGGTGGAGCTTGCTCAAATTAGCCTTTTGGTGATGGCTTGGATTTTGACTCTGAAGTGGAACGAGAAGCCGAGTTACGAGAAGGTTCGTAAATTAGGCAGTATTTTAGTGGCGCTAGCAGGGGTTTTTTGGGCCTGCTCTCGAATTCTTGGACAGTTTTCTTAGAGGAGAGGGTGCGGGCTGTGGTGAATCCGCGTTCTTGAGTGACGGCTTTAAAAGGCGCGCTCCTGAGCTTGGTTGTGTTTATTTGAGGAGGCCATAGTGTTCGAAGATTTCGAACCAGGCTTCGAGAAATTGGGTGCGTGAAAAGCTTTCCATACTGGGTCTCGCTCCTGTGCGGAGTTGGGTTACGAGTTCAGGTTGGGTTCCCATTTGATGGAGAAGGGTAGAGAGGTGCTCAGTGTTCTGGGGGGTAAAGGTGAACCCGTTTACGGAGTTTTGCACAATCTCGTGTGCTCCGGCGCGGTTGGAGACGAGGACGGGGGCTCCGGCGGCGAGGGCTTCATTGATGGTGAGACCCCATTGGTCGTGGGTGCTGGCAAGGAGGACTGCTTCTGAAAGTTTGGCAGCGCGAGGAATTTGTTCGTAAGGAAGCCAGTCTACGAGGGTGATTTGCTGAGTGAGGTTTTTTTCGGTAAGGAGAGTTTCTACTTCTTTTCGTAGTTCTCCTTTGCCGGCCATCACTAGTTTCGGAAAGGAAGCTGCTTTTCGAGAAGCTTGCGCATAGGCTTCAATGACGCGGGGAATGTTCTTCTTTGCGATGTAGCGCACTGGCATAAAGAAGAATTTTTCGTTGTCTTTGAGGTTGAATGTTTTGCGAATGGAGGCGTCGTTGATTTCGTTATCGGCTCTTTTGGCGATGTCTTCGTTGTCGAGAACGTTCCACCCTGCGAATTGAGCGGGGCGTTTTTTGCCAGCTAGGAAGCGGGTGTAGTCAACGCATTCTTGACCTGAGCACATGAAGAAATGGTAGATGCGCATGAAGGGGACCTTGGCGGCTTCCATGGAGAAGGATTTGGAGTAAGACTCAGCGTCATTGAAACGTGAGTCATGCATGGG
>CAZUEC010000306.1:0-3204 GCA_964618865.1 uncultured Roseibacillus sp.
CTCTTCGGTCTCCCTGTAGGTGAGGATATGGATGGCAAAGTCCTTCTCGACATCTATCAAAGCGCTCCTTCTGAGGTCGACCGTATTCCTTCTTGGGATCACGTCCCTGGCGATCACGGCATGCATCCCGTTGATAAACAAATCTCCGCCGAAGACTCCAAGGCAGCTCTCGACCAACTAGTCGCCCTCGGCTACATCGAAGAGCCCGATACCAACCAGTCCAAAGCCCTCGAACAAACCGTACGCGAGCTAGAATACAATCTTGCACAGGCTTGGATGGATGGTGGCATCTTCACCGAGGCCATCACCATCCTCGAGCGTCTCTATCAGAAGTGGCCTCTCGAACACCGTTTCGGCTTCCAACTCGCCACTTGCTACCAGGCCCTTGGGAGGACCTCCGATCTCCGTAGCCTCGTCTCCACCGTCATTGAGCGTCGCATCGAAGATGCCAAAAAGGCCACCGAACAATTGCAAGAACTCAAACTCGACAACGAGGACGGCCAAAAGGCCGAGAGAGAACGCATTGAGAAAATGTCCGAATTGGAAAAAAAGAAATTCTCCAAAGAGCGTCGTAACCTTCTCGCCCGCGCTCGTCCTAACCTCTTTGCGCTTCAGCGTTTCGAAGCCCAGGCCGATTTTGCCGAAAAAAAATACTCTCAAGCCCTCGAAAAACTAAAGGAACTCGAAAGCGACTTCGGTGCCCGCATCTCTGCCCTCATCCTCCGAGGGGAATGCTACAGTCGTCTCAAAAATTGGGACGAAGCTGAGCAAGCCTTTCTCGAAGCACTCACCATTGATGCCGAAACCCCAGCCGCTCTCCTTGGACTCGCTCGTATCGCCCTCGTCCAACGAGACTACCTAGCAGCCATCAATCATGCGCGAGCAACCGCCGCCCTCCTTTACTTCCAACCTCGGGCTCATTACTTCATCGGGCTTTCCCACTATCGTCTTGGAGAAATCGAAAACGCCGAACAAGCCCTCCTGACCTGTGTCCGTCAAGCGCCTCTCTTCTCTGCAGCCTACCGGCTTCTAGGCCAAATTGCCAAGTATCACCGCCACGATCCTGCCGGAGTCGCTTTTTGCCGACAAAAGGTCAAAGAATCCCGTGAACATATCGCCCGTCTTAAATCTAGTCACGCTCCCGAACAGTATCAGAAAGCAACGACTTCTCTCGTAGACAACGAACGCCCTATGCCAGAGCTTCAAGCCCGCGCTGAAGCTCTTTCAAAAATTCCCCAAGAAGATATTATCACCATCGTCTCCGGTCTTCCACGTTCTGGCACCTCCCTCATGATGCAAATCCTTGAAGCGGCCGGTATCTCAGCCTTTACCGATGGTCATCGACAAGCTGATGAATCTAATCAAAAAGGCTACTACGAGCACGACCAAGTTGCCGCCCTCCTCAAGCCTGGTCAGAAAAAAGTCTGGCTAGCGGAAACGCGTGGCCACGCTCTGAAAGTCGTCGCCCCTCTTCTCGCGGCCTTGCCTCAACAAATTCTTGAAAACAAGCACTCAGTCCCTCTCCACTATCGAGTGCTCTTTATGGAGCGTGATCTTGAGGAAATTCTCACTAGCCAGAGTACCATGCTCACCGCGCTCGCGGAAAACGCACCCTCCGGCAACATCGGCAAGGCCTACCTCCAACAAGTTCGTCACGCCAAGACTTGGCTCAACGACCACGGGATTTCTGCGCTCTCCGTGAGCTACTCCGATCTCGTTCATCATCCCCAAGAGAGCCTCCCCGAACTCGCTACTTTCCTAGGATTAGGCAACAAAATTCCAGCTATGCAAAACGTCATCGACCCTACTCTTCATCGCTCTCGGAAAGAGCTTTCCACCATCAGATCGAACTAACAGAAACACCTTTAAAAAGATGAAAACGAAAAATGAAAGCGAAAAGAAAGTGCCCATATGGCTTGCAGGAATCGCCGCAACTGCTGCTAGCGCCGGCTCCAGTAACGCTGCGGTCGTTCAAATCACGTTCGATAATGTAGGCCTAACTCCATCATCAAACACGCTTATTACCGATCTGACCGGTGATGGTCTCAGTGAGATTGTTATAGGCTCAATAAATCAGAGTTCAAATTTAGCTAGTTTATCTTTCTATCCGCTAGAAGGCGTTTTCTATGGAATCGCGCGTGCCGGTATTGGTTTAGGAGGCCTCTTCAGTGGTTCAATTTATCAAGGCCCGTCTGCGACAATCTTTGCCTCCGGAACCTCTTCTGCAATGCTGATTGGTTCACTTGAGCTCTCGTTTAGCGATATAGGTATCAATGATGGGGAAATAACCGGCGCTTCGTTAGAGATAGCGGTTTCGGCATCAGAGGGAGATTTTAGGGTCGCGTTTACTCGGCTTGTTTTTAATGATGATGGCGGAGCGATTGAAGGAGGATTCACCCCAGGAGGACCAGCCTTTCCTGAGTTCACTCGGGTTCCCGAGCCTTCCGCCCTCGCCCTCCTAGCACTGGGTGCAGCAGGCATAGTCACCCGCCGCCAACGCAAAAAATAATCTCACAGCTGAAATAAGGAGAGCATTTGTCAGTTCTGAAACCGAGCGGGTCTGAAGAGTCTTCTTTACATAATTTAAACTAACAGAAACACCTTTTAAAAATGAAAACGAAAAATGAAAACGAAAAGCAAGTATCCATATGGCTTGCAGGAATCGCCGCAACTGCTGCTAGCGCCGGCTCCAGTAACGCAGCCCTCGTTCAAATCACGTTCGATAATACAGCAATAACGCCATCATCAAACACGTTGTTCACTGACCTGACAGGTGATGGGATAGCGGACGTCAATATTTCAACCGGGAACCTAGGAGCTAGCGCAATCAACCTTGAAGTGTTCCCAACATTATTCACAGGACTCGGCCCAGCTTTGAATTTGGGATTAGGTGGCTACCTGAATGCCTCCGTTCGTAATGGGTATTTCGTAGCTGAGTTCTATTTTGGCGCGTCCGCGACATCCAATGTATTTGACTCCGTTTCTGCGTCCATAGTGGGGTCAATTGGGATCTCATTTAACGATGTAGGCATCAATAATGGGACTACCACCGAAGGTTCCCTGGAGGTAGCAATCTCGGCTTCTGAGGGAAATTTCAGCGTAGAATTCACTCGGTTTGTTTTTAACGATGAAGATCCTTCTGCTTTCCCACCATTCCTTGACGGAGGACCAGCCTTTCCTGAGTTCGAGCGGGTTCCCGAGCCT
>CAZUEC010000307.1:0-3194 GCA_964618865.1 uncultured Roseibacillus sp.
AGTTTCGGGTCACCGCAGATGGGGAAGAAATTTGCTCGGCTTGCTTGGAAAGCTAACTGCTCGGAGAAGCGTGAACTGCTACAAAAGAAAGCCCGCCTTCTCATGTTGTAGGAGCTTCTGCTTACGTTCCAAGCCTCCACCATACCCCGTCAGTTTTCCATTGGCTCCGATGACTCGATGACAAGGGATGATAATCGAAATCGGGTTCGCACCATTGGCAAGTCCAACCGCTCGAACGGCTTTGGGATTGCGAATTCCTTTTGCAATATCAAGATAGCTGACTACTACCCCATAAGGGATTTTAGACAACTCATTCCATACCGAACGCTGAAAATCAGTTCCTTGAGGATCCAGTGATACTTCAAACTTCGTTCTCTCTTCTGCGAAGTATTGTTGCATTTCACTTTCCGCTTGATCCAAGAATGAGCTTTGACCTTGCTCCCAAGAGTCGTGGTAGCGATTTTCAAAATGGATTCCTGCTAATCCTTTTTCAGAAGCCAAAAGAGTAAGTTTACCCACTGGGGAATCGATCTCACGGCCGAGGAGGGATGACTTCGTTTTCATTCTTGGGATAGAGTTGCTAAGCGAGTTGCCTCCCGCCGACTACGTGGGAATCCTCCCGATAAAACCTCCTGCAAGCGAGCCGAATATCCAGAAGTTCGTCCTACTCCTAGAAACCCCGCCAATTCTTTTTCAAAAAAAGGCATCGCCCGAGCGCACTCCCCGCCTTCTGCGAGAAAATCGAGTCCACGCTTCAAGAGATCAAATATTTCCGGAATCTCACACTCCCCTTCTACCCCCCTTTCCACCAATTCACCAAAGTAAGCGCCCAGAACAGTCCGACTATAATCTCCTCGCAAAGAAGGACGCAGGTTCGTCACTCGCATTTCACGTAAACTATGAAGTTCGCTACTCCGAGCTCGAACCCAGCCCAATTCGGCTTCTACAAATAGGTCAAGATTACCTGCAAAGTTACTCTTCGTTTTTCGGGCGCCTTTTGCCACTGTTTTGATGACCCCCCACTCTTCGGTGCACCAACTCACGATGAGACTAGTCTCCGTAAGCTTTCGGGTTCGAATGATGATGCCTGTGGCGTTCTCCACTTTCAAAAGTTAAAGCCCCAACTCTTCTTTTTCCAGTCTAGAGCTTGTGTTCCCAGAATAATAGGCCAATTATTTCTAAAAAATCGTCTCACCATACAATCATCGTTTCTCCCTTGGAAGAGTCTAGAGACTTTGAGAGAAAGTGACTCGTCTCCCCGTAATAAAGAACGAATGAAACTCCTGATTTTTCTCTTTCTCCATTGCTCTCTAATGAGTGGTTTTCTCTCGGGCCAAAAGACAGAGACAGGGCTTTCGCTCGCATTAATTTCCGAAAACAAAATTCTAGCCCCCGACAAACCTTTTACTCTTGGCCTGTTCATCGAACACGAAGCCAATTTTCATACTTACTGGAAAAACCCTGGAATCGTTGGCATAGCTACAACGATCTCTTGGGAGCTCCCGACTGGTTATCTTGCTTCAGAAATTTCGTGGCCTTATCCCGAAACTTGCAATATGGCAGGTCATCCTTGTCACGGTTACGAACGAGACATCCTTCTCACCGTAACCATTACTCCTCCGAAGACAAAGATCCAAGCCAAAGCGCTGACTCTCAAGGCTACTGTTAATTGGATGTGTTGTGCTAGCGGGTGTTATCCTGGAAAAAAAGAGTTCACTCTCAAACTTCCGATTGCTGAGCAATCGACTCCTGATCCGACCGTATCTTTGCTTTTTAAAAAAGGACGGCAAGAGTTTCCTAAGAAGTCTTCAAATTGGAAACTAAGTTCTTCCCGTAAGACTTCAGAAGGTCAACTCGAGCTTCTCTTTCAAGGTCCTCACCAAGGTGATCCTCCAAACTATTTTTTTTCTGGAGACGGCATAATCTCTTCCGATCAGAAGCAAGATTTTGTTCTAATCGACAAAGGATTGTGGCGCTTAATCATCCGACCTTCTGAATACGCTCCAGAAGATCAAAGAAAGCCGACTGGTGTTCTTCGAACCCTCTCGGGATTTCATGAGATCTAAGATCAATTTTCTCAAAAAATTACCGCGAAATTATATGGTTTACCCTATTCTTTTGCAAAAATGATTACGGGACGCTTCAACCACACAATCATAGAAACAAGACCGAGTGCTGAAGAAGCGGTTTACGAGCTGGCACAAGACATTGCCTCTGAGGCTCGGATACGAGCTCAGAAAGGACAAAGTTACACCCTCGGACTAGCGACCGGCTCCTCTCCCCTCCCCCTCTATCGGGAACTCATTCGCCTTCATCGCAACGAAGGCGCGAGTTTCCGAAATGTGACCACTTTCAATTTAGACGAGTATTTGGGCCTCTCTCCCGATTCCGTTCACAGCTACACCTATTTCATGAGGGAGCAGCTTTTTAAGCATCTCGATATTCCCAAACATCAAACTCACCTCCCCAGTGGTTTGATCGCAGCAGAAAAAATCGAAGGACACTGTCAAAATTACGAAGTCTTGATTGAAAAAGCGGGTGGAATCGATCTTCAAATATTAGGAATCGGACGCTCTGGCCATATTGGCTTCAACGAGCCTCCCTCTTCACTGGAGTCAAAAACGAGACTCATTAATTTAGTGCCTTTAACTCGTCGAGATGCCGCCTCGGGATTTGGAGGAGAAGAAAAGGTGCCTCAAAGAGCAATCACCATGGGCATCGCGACGATTTTAGCTGCTCGGCGCATTGTTCTGCTCGCGTGGGGAGAAAACAAGGCAGATATTGTGAGCCGAACTCTCAGTTCTTCTCCTAACGATGAACTTCCAGCGAGCTTTCTTTCTCTTCACCAAGACGTCACCTTTTTACTCGACTCTGGGGCGGCAAAAAAACTGACCATTTCTGATGAATGAATGCCTCCGAACCATCTAGTAGTCACCGACCTCTTCTGGATCCTCATTTCCTACCGGCATCGCTTTGGAATCGTGAGTTTAAGAAACAAGGCTCCCAACTTGGAACCCGAGCAATCTCCATCTCGGTCTTAAGAGCCGACGGAAGCGGAAACACTCATCATGACATCCTCCTTCTCGACACCGAAGAAAATCGTGCCCTCAATCTCAAGTATTTAGAGCGTACTCTTAAATTCCTCTTGTGGAGTCGAGGCGGGAACTTGGTTTCTATTGAAGGTGCTCCTGAAC
>CAZUEC010000308.1:0-1664 GCA_964618865.1 uncultured Roseibacillus sp.
CCACAGATGTCCTCAGAAGATTTGCAGAACACCAATCTCAAGGTCCCAAAGGAGCAAAATATACCCGTGGCAAACTCCCTTTGAAACTCGTCTATCAGAAAGAAATCGGAAACCGCTCAGAAGCCTGCAAAGAAGAGCTCCGTATCAAATCACTCACTCGTCAGCAGAAACTCAACTTAATCGCAGGCTCCCTCTAAACAAACCCACACAAATAAAAACAACCCGAACCCCAGACTTCAGTCAGCCCACCAGAACATCACAACCCACCTGTGAAGCAAACGAAAGTCCGCCATCCACCAGCAACAAACTCCTCAAACAGTAAGAAGCATCCTCACCCTGAGCGGGATCACACAAAGAGTAAAACTACTCCTCTCAAGCTCTCATTGCATTCACTGTTTGCTAGAGAAAACCCAGCATTCAAACCCTTCTCACACTCGCTCAAAAAGAACTCGAACCCTTCCCTGAAACACCAACCCCCGTTAGAATCTTCAACGGTGTTGAAGACTGCAACGAATAAAAAAATCAAAACGATTCTTAAATTTGTTGCCCATCCGTTGCCCAAAAAAGACTTGTTTCCCCCTCTTTCTCTCTCATGCTAGCACCGTGAGGAACGGGTGGGAATTAGAGATTCAATCACTCAAAGCGGACAGCAAATACCGCACCGAGAGAGGCCATCTCTACCTCGTAGACGTGCGCATCGCGGGCAAACGCTATCGGCGATTCTTCAAACATAGCGAAAAACCTAAATCCAAAGGCTACCTCGAAGAGCTTCGCGCCAAGCCGGAACCAGCGTCAATATCATCCACAAGCATCACCGCCGACTCATCAAGCCAAAGGAGGCAAAAAAACTTTGGGACCTTCACTCCTCCGAGAGCACTCACAAGATCGTCTCTCTCAATTCCTAGCGCGACTTAACCTTTCCTCACCATGAGCGACTATTCTCCACCCTACACCATCACTTCGCAGATTCTTGCACAAGTGGCAGAGATTAGCGAAAAGCTAGGCCGCCTCGAAGCACTGGACGAGACTTCCCTCTCCCCTGATTTGCGGCGCACCCAGCGCATCCGCAGCATTCAGTCCTCCCTCGCCATCGAGAACAACACCCTCACCATCGAGCAAGTCACCGCCGTCCTCGCAGGTAAGAGAGTGCTTGGCCCACCAAAGGAGATTCACGAGGTCCACAACGCCTTTGCCGCCTACGAGGCCATGCCGACTTGGAAGCCTCACCTCAAACGCGATCTCCTTGCCGCTCACAAGCTCCTCATGACCGGACTCATTGAGAACGCAGGCCATTATCGCTCCAAGTCTGTCGGCATTGCCAAAGGACAAAAGCTTGTTCACCTCGCCCCGCCCGCCGAGAACGTCACCGGCCTCATGAACGACCTCCTCAAGTGGCTCAAGAGCACCGATGCCCACCCTCTCATTGCCAGCTCTGTCTTTCACTACGAACTCGAGTTCATTCATCCCTTCACCGATGGCAACGGACGCATGGGCCGCCTCTGGCAAACCCTCATTCTCAGCCACTGGAAACCCCTTCTCGCCTACCTACCTGTCGAAAGCGTGATTTGCCAACGTCAGGAAGAATACTACGCCGCCCTAGGCCGTTCCGACAAAAGCGGACAAGCCACCGAGTTCATTGAATTCCTGCTTTCGGCTCTTTCTCA
>CAZUEC010000308.1:1764-3190 GCA_964618865.1 uncultured Roseibacillus sp.
CGACCAAGTCAGCGACCAAGTCAAAGCCCTCCTTGCTACCCTTGGAAACAAGACCCTTTCCGCCCTCCAACTCATGGAAAGGCTCGAACTCAAACACCGCCCCACCTTCCGTAAGAACTACCTCAACCCCGCCCTCGAAGCTGGATTGATAGCACGAACCATCCCCGACAAGCCACAAAGTCAGGGGCAGAAATATCGGAAAGGCTAAGCATGAACGATCAAGAGGCGCGATATTCGATAGAGAAAAAATGTTGGGGTAAAATGATAAGAGGTCGTGATGGAGGAACTATTATGTTCACCGATAGAATCACACGACAAGAGCCAGTCGAACCAATGCCAATTCTTAAGTCGCAGCTTGATGGAAAACCACCAAATAGAAAAACGAAAACTGCGATCTACGAAACCAGCTCAACAAGCACCTCACCAAAATCGTGACCAATTTTTTCCATGTTATCGGCAAGGAACGGGCTCTCGAATTATCCATCATCTGAACCAAGACATCTCCTCAATCCTTTCGAACAACACCAAGCCGAGGCTCAAGCCCACCTCCATACTCTCACCTCAGAACACTCATCATTTCAAAACTCGAAATTTTCCAACAGCTCCCCAACCCTCACGACGACGCATTCCGCATTCTCCGGGACCTCGCTCACCACGAGTCTCCGCAATGCCCTCCGCCCGAGTTCTTCATTTCCCATGCCGACCTCGGCTTTCGCCTCGACGTCCCCAAGACCACCGCCGAACGGATCCTTACTTCTCTGATTAGCTTGGGCTGTATCGAAATCGTATCGCCAGGACGCAAGCGCGAGGCGGGAAAACAGGGACGTGCCACTCATTACCGCTGGATTCCTTGAAATTCATTGGAAAACCCGTCCGAATCGTATCCATTAGTATCCGCGTCGTGATACCCATGGCGCTCTTTTGTTAACGCATTTTTAACACATGTCGGATTCTCACTTAGTAGAACAATTCATCACCCGCTGGAGCCAGTCCGGCGCTTCCGAGCGCGCCAACTACGCCCTCTTCCTCTCCGAGCTCTGCGACCTGTTAGACGTTCCCCGACCCGACCCCTCTTCCGAAGAAAACGCCCAGAACGACTACGTCATCGACCGCGCCTTTCCTCACTTCGAGAAAGACAGCCAAAAGTCCACGGTCTACCTCGATCTCTACAAGCGCGGCCACTTCGTCCTCGAGACCAAGCAAGGCTCCTCCGGCACTGGCGACAAGGTCGGCCATGGCAAACGCGGCACCCGTGGCTGGGACAAATCCCTCGAAAAAGCCTACACCCAAGCCCGCGGCTACATCCGCGACCTCCCCACCGAACACGGCCGCCCACCCTTCCTCATCGTCTGCGACGTCGGGCACTGCTTCGACATCTATGCCGAGTTCTCTGGGACCGGCGGCACCTACCTCGCCTACCCTACCC
>CAZUEC010000309.1:0-3186 GCA_964618865.1 uncultured Roseibacillus sp.
CCTCAAGAAATTCTCTCTCGGCGATAAACGAACAAACTTTTGGAAAACGGTCTAGTTGTTCGTGAGAAAAACAAAAACGATGAGAATCTTTTTCATTTTTTGGCTAACAATGGTGTTTTGCGAGTTGAGGCTAGTGGTTTTTGAGCGTTTTTCTCGTCAATCACTCTCTCTAATTCGTTCTCAACGAAAAATTTTTACTAGTCTCAACGCCGTATCAGTAACAGGTTCTGATAATATATTGCAATCAGGGAGTTTGTCTGCTTGACGATATCGTTTGATGCGTGCAGCCTGCGCCCCCTTTTCACCGCAAGCATGGCAGCAAAAATTTATACAGATAAAGACGCCGATATTTCTTTCGTCAAAGGAAAGAAACTCGCCGTTATTGGTTTTGGTTCTCAGGGGCACGCACATGCCCTTAATCTTAAGGATAGTGGCTGCGAAGTCATCATTGGCCTCTACGCAAATTCGAAGTCTCGTGAAGTGGCTGAGAAGCTTGGTTTCCAAGTAATGGACACTGGTGAAGCGGTTGCTGCTGCTGATATTATTATGGTGGCAGTGCCTGACACTGTGATTCCTGCTGTTTATGAGCAGGACATTGAGCCTAATTTGAGTGAAGGGAAGTGTCTTATCTTCTCGCACGGGTTTGCGATTCACTTTGAAACGATCAAGGTTGCAGAAAATATCGATGTGATCATGGTGGCACCAAAAGGACCTGGCCATACGGTTCGCAGCCAATTCGTAGAGAAGAAGGGAGTTCCGACTTTAGTGGCGATTCATCACAATCACTCTGGAGAGGCTTTGAATATTGCTTTGGGATGGGCGAAGGGCATTGGTGGTACTCGTGCAGGGGTCTTCGAAACTAATTTCCGTGAAGAGACTGTTACTGATCTTTTTGGAGAGCAGGTGGTTCTTTGTGGGGGAGCGAGTGCTTTGGTTAAGGCTGGTTTTGAGACTCTTGTGGAAGCGGGTTATCAGCCTGAGATGGCTTACTTTGAGTGTTTGCATGAGTTGAAGCTGATTGTTGATCTCATGGTTGAGAGTGGAATCGCGGGAATGCGGTTCTCGATCTCTGAGACTGCGGAATACGGAGATGTGACTGTGGGCCCTAAAATCATCGATGATTCGGTGAAAAAGCGTATGGCCGAGCAGCTGAAAAATATTGAAGAAGGAAAATTTGCGAAAGAGTGGACCGATGAGTATAATACTGGATGTAAGAACTTTGACGCCATTCGCCGTTCGGAAGCTGAGCATCCTGTTGAAAAAGTAGGAAGCACGCTTCGAGGAATGATGAGTTGGCTGGGAGATAAGAAGGTTGGCAAAGATCAGAGCCAAGCCAGCTACGTTTCCGGTTCAAAATAAGGAACAACAAGTATTTTTGTAAAATTTGGGAGTCTGGTGGGGACCAGCTCCCAATCCGAAGCCGCGCGGTGGGGGCCGCGCGGCTTTACTTTTTTCAGGTAAGAGAGAATTGATAAAAAGTCGGAGGTTCGAACGTCATTAAGTCGTGGCCTTTTATCTAGGACTATTTCTCAAAGGATTAACTTGAGGTGAGGGCTCAATTGTTCACAGTAGCCGTTCAGAAATTTACAATGACAGCCGATCAACTACCAGAGAAACAGAGGAATATGATTTTTTGGGCCAGCTTTCTTTCTCTGGCTGCAGCCGGATTTGGTTTTGCCTACCGAGTGATGGCACTTGGCGAATGGCAGACTGAATTCGACCTTACTGGTCAAGAGGCCGGAGTCATTTTTGGGTGGTCGCTTTGGCCGATTGCGATCACGATGATTCTTTTCAGTCTGATCGTCGATAAAGTTGGTCACAAGCTTTCCATGTATTTGGCTTTTACGTTTCAAGCCTTGTCAGTGCTTCTAAGTCTATCGGCGAAAAGCCCAGACGGTTTAAAAATGGCAGCGCTCTGTGCAGGTTTAGGTCACGGAATCGTTGAGGCAGTGATCAATCCTGTCTGTTCCACGATGTATCCTAAGGATAAGACTCGGATGCTGAATATTCTCCATGCCGCCTGGCCGGCTGGTCTCGCAGTTGGTGGCGCTCTGGTTCTCTTACCGGGGCTGGCTGAGCTCTCTCTTGGTGCTCGCTCGATTTGGATGCTGATTCCGGTGATTGCATACGGGATCATGCTTCTACCATGTAAGTTTCCTATTGATGAACGTGTGCAGAACAACATTCCTTATTCTTCGATGCTTAAAGAAGTAGGTTTCCTCGCTGCGACTTTAGCTTTCTTTTTGCTGAGCTACGAACTGCTTGGTCAATTTATCGACCCTGAAAAGACAACCCTTCGGTTGGTTGTTGCCCTTGTCATTGGTTTTGGAGTTGGAGGCTTTTTCGGAGCATACACGAAGTCGCTTGGAAAGATTCTCTACTTTATCCTTTGTCTGTTGATGATTCCTTTGGCGACCACCGAATTGGGAACCGATGCTTGGATTAAAGAACTCATGACGCCAACTATGGGCGAGTTTGCAGGTTGGGCCATCGTGCTATCAGCAGTGATTATGATGGGACTTCGTTTCCAAGCTGGCCTTCTTACCAAGCGTTTTTCTCCACCTACTATTTTGGTAATTAGTTCATTCTTTTCCCTCTGCGGATTGATGACTCTCTCGGTAGCTAATGGTTTTGCTCCTATTATCTTTGCCTTTGTACTCTATGCTATTGGGCAAACGTTCTATTGGCCAACAGTGTTGGGATTTGCTGCTGAACAGTATCCTAAGGGCGGCGCTCTTTCTTTGAATACTGTTTCTGCTATTGGTCTTCTCTCAGTAGGAATTATTGGAACTCCCATCATTGGTTCCTTCCGTGATAATCACGTTAGTAATGAAGTCAAAGCCCTCTCCGCTGAGGTCTACGAAAGCTCTAAAAAGGAAGCATCATTTTTTGGAGTGCCATACACTGCGATTGATACTGAGGCTGCAGGAGCAGCAGTCGCTGGCACCGATTTGGAGGCGGGTTATTCAAAAGGAATGTCCAAAGCGACTCGTAAGTCTCTGCGAACGGTGGCCTTTGCTTTCCCTGGTGTCATGCTCGTTTCCTTTATCCTGATTGCGCTCTTCTACAGATCCAAGGGTGGTTATAAGGCTGTTGAGTTGACTGAAGGGGGTGACGCAAGTCCCAGTTAAATATCAAACAAGTATTTAGCTCTCGACCATTGAATCTTTTAACAGTGATGGTTGA
>CAZUEC010000310.1:0-3185 GCA_964618865.1 uncultured Roseibacillus sp.
CAAACCTTAAAAAAACTCGATAGACGAATAGACTTTTGAAAAATGGTCTAGACCGAAAGACTCGGCTCCACACCCATCCAGTAAATCATCGTGTCTAAATTCCCGGCCCGACAAATCACACCAAAGACTGAACCACAACCCGAGCCCTCACCTCCCCTTTGACCACAATCGTGATAAACCTCCGCATTCAACATCAAGCTGAGCATCTCCTCACTTAACGGGTTCACTTAACGGGTATAGCTTCCGGCACCCGATCATCCTCACTGACCCGCGCACGAATCAACCCATTCGGATACACCAGCATCGATCGAGTGACCAAAACTTCCGAGACCTCTGGCACCTCATAAAATGCAAACCAAGGCTTCCACACCTCCCCATCCGCAGACTGCTCAAGCATAAGCATCTCACCTTCTGCAATCGGTTCGACCAAAAGACACAAATTCCCATCAATCTGACGAATCGATAAATCTGGTTGGTTATTATCCAAAGCTTCTGGAGTAAACTCCGCTTCTGGCACATTCAAAGCCGTCGCAAAAACGTCACTCAAGACAGGTCTAGTAAAGAGCGTGGCCTCTACCGTGTCCATAGCAGTTGCCACGTTCCCAAAGAAACAGGCGATAATGCCCTCATCGTTATCATCATAAACCGCAATCTCGAACTCCCCTAGCCCACCAAAGCCAACCCCAAACTGCACATTTTCAAAAGTAGCACGTCCATCAATATCGCTAACCTCAAAGTCTCTTTGTTCGGGATCAAAGAACGCAAAATATTCTACCACTCGATTACGAACCGGAAGAAAAGTCTCACCATCCATAACAGTCACATTCACCGTTCCACCAGAGAAAGGCGTCGGCAGGAATCTAGCCCCTCCTTCAATTGAGACTGACAAATCATACAAACCAGTATCTCCAGACGGGAAAAATGAAGAGAATGCTCGCGCAACAATCACCAATTCATCGTCCTCTGTTGCAGTCCAGTTGATCTGCGAATTCAGCCCATTAAAATCATCATTCTGGGTCAAAAAATTCCCCTCAGAATCGTATAATTCTAAAAAGGTATCATTCAGAGACGGAAGCTCAATTCCTCCGCTATTATCCCTCATCATAATGATCTCCAAATCCTGACCAGTCCTTACCGGCACCGTCCACAGATCTCTTTCCCCACCAAATTCGAGGAAATTATCAGGTAAGTTCGCGCTAGAGCTCAAACTCGCAGTTAGCTCTAGAGTCGTTCCTAGATAATTCCCATCAAGTATGAATAAGCTCAACGATGTCCCTCGGAAATCAGTCGCATTCACCTCAAAAAACACTAAACCCCCCGCCACATTATCGAATAAAAATTCTCCATTTTCATCGGTTATTCCAACCACCGTCTCATTTCCCTCCGTATGCCTCGCCTCCACAATCGCGTTTGGCAAAGCGAGACCATCTTCAGAATTATTCACAAGCACGCGAACCGAAGCCAACGGGGCAATCTCAAGAAGCTGTGTATCCACCGCATTATCACTCGAAACTAGATCACCAATCGTAAACACCCCTAAAAAGCCCGGGATCTGAACCGAAATCAAATAACTGCCTGTCAAATTTGGAATCGATAACCGTCCTTCTGCATCAAGCGTACCAGCTTGCACCGGAATACCCGTATTCACGAGATCAGTAAAGGAGACTACCGCCCCCTCTGCCGGACTACCGTCTGGTAAATCAACTTCCAACTCAACAGTCCCGACCGACGCAAACTCATAGTTCACAGGAGCCGAAACCGCTTCCCCTACATTCACCGTAACCGGTCCTGAAACAGCGGCAGAAGGAATTTCAACTTCCAAACTAATCTTTGTTCCCTCAACAATGGTCGCCGGCAAACCATTGAAATCAACGGTATTATTCGCAAAAATAGGATCAAAGAACTGCCCAAAAATCGTCACTCGCTCTCCCGGTCGAGCCAACTCCGAAGAAAACCCGTTGATCTGAGGGCCGTTCTCAGCAGGAAGAACTCTCACCGAAATCACATCACTCTCCGAATCGTTATCTCCAAAATCACGAGCCACCACTTCCAAATCCAAAGTGAGAGCATCCTCTAACTCAGGAAGACCAAACAAACCTTGGAACGGCTCTTCTGCGACAAACAGACTATTCTGAAAAGCACCTCCATCCGAAATACTAAACTCAACCTCACGAACCCCAACATCGTCGTTAGCATTTGCCACAACCGGCAACTGATTAATACCAAAGAGAACAATGTTCGGAAGAATTTCAACCAAATCTCCCGCATTCACCACCGGCGTAAGAACCCCGCCCGTGCCATCCGCAATCGTCTGAAGAACTCCTTGGCTAGCTCCAGAGCCAACCGCAAAAGTATTCACCACCACCCCTCCGAGCGACGCCCGTTCAATTTCCACACTAGGAGTAGAGGATGAACCATCTGAGAAAAAGAGCTGAACCGCAGTCGCATCACGTCGCGCTCTTGGCCCGATAAGCTCAGTAGTGGCAGCCTCCATTGCTTCGTCAAAATCAGTCCCCCCACCAGGCCCACGACCAAGGATTCGCTCCAAGGCCGCATTCGCTAATTCAAAATCATTGGTCAACTCCTGCTCAACAATAGTTGTGCTTGAGAAATCAATGACAGTCACTTGCGTCGTGACAGGATCTAAAAACTCGAGCAACTGTTGGGCTGCTACGATTTCTGTAGTCAGAATATTATCACTAAAACCATCTCCATTAACGTCCGCTCCCGCTCCACCTGAAGTACTTCCAGAGGTATCAATCACAAGCGCCACATCACTATCTCCAAGAGTAATAATTGAGCCATCGGTCGGCACCACAAAACTCACTGTCGGCGGCACTAAATCATCACGCCTGACGAGATTCACAACATCCCTCACTTCTCGCCCAATAGTATCCTGCGCAACAACCTCAAGGGAAAACGACGACTGATCCTCTCCACTAGGCACTCGGTATTCGAAACTAAAAGGAGCAAAATTATCCTGTTCCACTAACTCACCATCAACAACCAAGTTAACCACCTCCACTCCGACATCGTCCGAGGCATCTGCCACAATCGAAAGCAAAGTTCCTTCCACCACTTCATCGCCATCACTAGGAGAAGTGATCGCGACCGTAGGTGGATTATCTCGAAGGACATTAATCTCTTGGCTACTACTAGAAACATTTCCAGCCTCATCAAAAGCC
>CAZUEC010000311.1:0-3183 GCA_964618865.1 uncultured Roseibacillus sp.
GTTGGTGAGAGGGGGGCATGGGTTTGTTGGGAGGAAGAAGGGGTTATTTTTTTCGGTTTGGTAGGCGTTTTCCTCCTAAGCGGGCCTGGATGAGGTTTGGGCATTGTCCTTTGGAGCGTAACTTTTCGCAGGAGGCTTCAATGCGGAGAGATTGTTTGACGGGCAGAAAGCCGAGTCTTCGGCTGAGGCAATCGTTGAGAACTTCGAGGTGTTCGTCTTCGAATTCGAGAACTTTGCCGCAATCAATGCAGACGAGATGATTGTGAGTGGGTCGGTCGAGGAAATTGGGGTCGTAGGTTGTTTGGCCATCTCCGAGATCAATTTCGTGAAGAAGGTCGGCTTCTGTTAAAAGTGTGAGGGTGCGGTAGATTGTGGCGCGAGATGCGTTGGAGCCTTGTTTACGAAAACGATCAAAGAGTTCTTCGGAGGTGAAGTGTTCATCTGAAGCGAAGATGAGTTCAACAATGGCATCGCGTTGGGCCGTTTGGCGAAGGCCTTTTGAGCGGATGAAGGCTTCGAGTTTTTCACTGACAGCAGACGGAAGCATAGGAATGCCCTAATCAGTAATTGAGGAAAATGAAATTGGGAAGAAAGATTGAAGTATGAAGGTGATGGTGATGACTGGGTTGCTGGTCTTTTTTTTGGCGAGTTGCACTTCCCGTGAAGCATTGGTGGTGAAGCAGTTTACTGTGCGTGAGACTAATCCGGCTTGGAGTGAGGATTTGTTGGTTCGGGGTGAGATTCAGAAGCGTCTGTATGGGGCGGTGGAGGAAAAGGACCGTGAACAACGAAGGGGGCAGTATTATTCGGTGAGATGGCGTGCTGATCCTGCGGGAGGGCCGGTGACGGTTCGTTTTCAGTATCGACAGGCGGCTACGGGGAGTCGGACTCAGGAGCTGAAAACTTCAGTTGCTGCTACGGAAGGGACTGGGGTTGTGGAGTTCGCAGTGGCTGGGGATGTTTTTTTTAAGGGGGGACGAGTTTTGGCTTGGCGAATGCTTCTTTCTCAAAATGGACAAAATCTTGCGGAGAAGAGGTCTTTTCTGTGGGAATAGAAATTTGGAAAGAAAGAATGAATGGTGGTTGGTAGGTGTCTTATCGTGAGAGAATGCGGTGATTTTTTCTGAGTTATTTTTTGGGAGGAAAGATTGTCTTCCTTTTCAGGATTCGTTGACGGTGGAGTAAAAATCGGCTATCTTCTGGGTGTGGGTTTACCGGTGTCTAAGACATTGAATTAGAGTGATAGAAACTAAATCTATATTGGTAGGAGAGGTTGAGGGTTCCGGTTGGGTCCGGATGCATGGCAAGGGAGATTTTCAAAGTAGTCCCAGCCTCAAAGAGTGCGTGGAAAGCTTTCTGAATCTAGACAGTTGTCGGGATGTGGTGGTTGATTTGGAACCTTGCCCGGCGATGGATTCGACTTTTATGGGGACTTTGGCGGGCTTGGCGAGTCGTCTGCTCGAACGAGAGGGAACGCTTTCGGTGGTGGGGCTTTCTGAACGGAATCGTGATTCTCTTGTTGATCTTGGTTTAGATGCGGTTTTGGAGATTGAAGATCAGAATGGTGAATCTCCTTGGAGTCAGAATATCGAAAAGATTCGGAAAGGGTTGAAGAGTTGGCAAGGGAAGAGGAATGGAGCTTCGGTTGCGGAAGAAGTTTTAGAAGCTCACCGCAAGCTCTGTCAGGTCGATGATCGGAATCACGCTAAATTCGGAGCGGTATTGGAAGTTTTGGAAAAAGAGAACTCGGATCAGGCGGGTAAGTAAGGATTAAGGCCAATTTAGAATGACGGCAAGAGAGTGGTGGATATTAGCGGTTCTGCTGTTGCTCATTAGTTTTCTGAGTTGCTACATGCTGAGGACTCGGAAGCGTTTGCGTGCCAGCGAAAATGAATTAGCGAGTTTGGATGCAGAGGAGCACCGGATGTTCGATTTTTTGCATCATTTGGGGGAGTCCATAGCGGAAGAGCGCTCGTTGGCTCATCTTTATCGAATCATTGTGGAGGGGATTGAGGAGGTGGTTGCTGCAGATGGAGTGGCTCTTTATCTCATTCAGGGGGATTACTTAGCTCCTGGTCATCATTCGGAACATTGTCCTGCTTTGGTAAAGGTGCCTTCTGAAATTATGGCGAAGGGTGAGGATGCTGCTTTTCAATGGATTCGACTAGGAAGGGTGTTGCGGGCAGATGAGTTGTTAGAACAGGTGGCTAGTCGCTCAGGAGAGAGTCGATGGAGAAAAGGAGAGCAAGAGCTTCCTTCTGGGGTAGAAGATTTTTTTGGGGTTCCGCTTTCCCATGGAGGAAAAGTGTTTGCGGTGGTGGCGGCGGTTCGTAAAGAGAAGCCTTTTTCGAATAATGATTGGGATGTTTTTCAGTCTGCTGCAGAGCAATCTGCTTTTGGTTTGGGAAATGCTCTTTTGCATAAGGAAGTTCAGGAGAAACGGCGTTTGGATGATGAGCTTCGTACGGCGCAGGAAGTTCAGAAGGTTCTCTTGCCAGATAAGAATCCTGATTGGGCAGGCTACCGAGTGCGGGGAGTTAATTTTGCGGCTCGGTTGATTAGTGGGGACTATTTTGATTTTGTAGAGCTTTCTAATCAGCAGCATGGAGTGGTGATTGCCGATGTTTCGGGGAAAGGAGTTGCGGCAGGTTTGGTGATGGCGAGTTGTCGAAGCGCGTTGCGAGCTTATGCGGTAAACTCTGAGAGTCCTGGAGAGACTTTAGCGGCTTTGAATGGGCAGGTTTTTTCAGATGTCCGCGAAGATATGTTTGTGAGCGCTGCTTATGTTGTGCTTGAGAATGGGTCTGGAAAGATCACGTTGGCTCGGGCTGGTCATGATGCTCCTTTGCTTTTCCGCAAGCGGACAGGTGAAATCGAATTGCTCAAGCCTGGAGGGTTGGCTTTAGGAATTGATAAGGGAACTGTCTTTCGGAGAGTGCTCAAGGAGATGGAGATTCAAATGGAATCAGGTGATGTCTTGCTCCTTTATACTGATGGAGTGAATGAAGCGGAGAATGCGCAGGCGCAGGAATTTGGAAAAGAGAGGCTGAAGGAGCGCTTTGCGGCCTTGGCGATAAATGGTTCTGAAGGAGTCGTGGAGAATCTTCCTAAAGAGTTGAAGCAGTTTGTGGGTGATCATCCTCAAAGTGACGACATTACCCTAGTGGCCATTGAGAAAATCTA
>CAZUEC010000312.1:0-3178 GCA_964618865.1 uncultured Roseibacillus sp.
AACTAGTCCTTCCTTAAAAACAACTCGAAGAAAATCCCCAGGGCGTAAGATGCCGAGAGTGAGCTCTCGGATACTGACTGCCACTGCTTGGTTCCCACTACAGCCTGACATATCAGAGACAATGGGTAAAAAAACAGCCAAGGCGATTACTTCTTTCAGCGTTGCCTCATTCGCTGCAATCACGCTTGCGGCAGCCAAATTGAGAATAATATTGGGAGCTAACCAAGCTAATCTCTTGCGACAGCGAGCAAGCAAGGGCATGGACCGGAGCTCTTCTCCATCTACGATCCCCTGTGACTGTAGGTAGAGTTCCGTTTGTTCATCAGAAGTCTCACGTTGAACGGTATCACGAGGGACAACTCCTAAGAGCCGACCAGCTTCATCGACGACTGGTAATCCCAAAAAGGGACGTTTCTGAAAAATTTCGGCGAGTTCATGAAAGTCCATTTCTGCCGGAACAGAGAAAGGATTCGGAATCATTAACTCTCGCAAAAGTTTATCACGTGGAGACCACAAGAGCTGACGAAGTTGAAGGACACCAATCAGTTGTTTTTCCTCGTTGAGGACGTAAAGGTATTGGATATCTCGATCTGAATAGTCTTCGGCATGCTCTCTCAATTCATCGAGTAAGATTTGAACGGTTGTCGATTGGGAAAAAGAAACGGGGCTTCCTCGCATCAGACTTCCGGCGCAACCTTCTTCATACTCGAGACGACTCTGGAGTTCTGTTGCCGTGTCACGGTCTTCGATTTCTTCAAGAATTTCAATGGACTCGGTAGTTTCCATCTCTCGTAAAAACCGGCTACTTATTTCTGGCGGGAGACAACTCACTGCGGCTGCAGCCTGGTCTGGAGAAAGAGAGTCGAGGAGTTCAACTGCCTGGGCTTCGGGAAGTTCCGTGAGGAGTTGAGCAAAATCCTGTTCGAGTAATGTTTCGGCAAGAGCGACCCGCATTTCTGGAGCAAGGCGGGAGACCGCGCGCGCTTGATCTTCGGCTTCGAGAGAATTTAAGATTTTTTTGGAAGCTTCAGAATCTTTGGAATGCAACGCGAATTCTAGTGCCTGCCAAGTTTGACTTTCTTCTGCTGCCGAAAGGTTCTCATGAGGATTCATCTATGGACAGTGTATCGCTTGTCCGAAGCTCTGGCTATCGTGGGGTGAGTCTAACTTAGATGAGATTTAACCACGTGGTTGATGAAGAAAATGGATTAAGAAAATTTCTCGAGTCGAGATCGAATATCTTGTTTTAAATTTTCGACAAGATTGAGTGTGTATTCAATGAGGCAGAGTTGATCGTCCTGCACGATGGGATTCAAGTCAATGGCGTAGGTGAGACCTGTTTCCTGATCGGTTGTGTGAGGATCGAGGAAGGTGGCATTCGCGAGTCGTCGTCCCATGACTGCCAAGTCGTACCGTTTTCCGCCTGAGATTTGAGAATCGAAAATTCCGTTAAGTGCAGCTTGCAGATTTGGACGGGTAGAGCAGGGTAAAAGAGCTTTATCTTCTTCACAAAGCCAATCCAACCCTCTCCAAATTTCACAACCCCATGTCTGAGAAGGTCTCAGTTTTGGAGGAAGAGCACGAAGGGCTTGAAGACTACGTAGGAGGGTAGTGATATGAGAGTCATGTTTATCAGCGGGATTGTGCAAGTAAACGACCTCGGGTCGTGCGATAGTCAGAATTTGCTGTAGATCAGAAACTGGGTTTTGATTGCTTCGATCCTTGAGCGTGGAACTGGGATGAGCTAATTGGATTATGGCACTATAATCTCCTACAACCGCTGCTTTGCGTTGTTCATGCTGTCGAATCGCAGGCATTTCCGAGTCGGAAACGTTCTCATAAGGACCCGAGCGCGGACTCCCTGCTCCGTCCGTGCAAATCACTCCTGTAAACCACTGCTTGGGATTGCAATAACAGTGCCCGATGCCATGAAAGGCAAAAAACTCAAGGTCATCCTGATGGGCGCCAATTGCTAAATGTGTGGTGCGGGCAAGAGCTTCTGAGAGGGGCTTTTGATCGGGAACAAAACTATCGGCAGTAGGGTTAGAAAAATTCATGTTAGAGAAGGAAGGCTGGCTGCGGCAATGGCCTGGCCATGACGTTTCGTTTTTTCATCAGGAGTGCTCAGCACAATTTTATGATCCAATTCTGGAAAGTTCTCATTCAGAACTTTTTGGGCGGTCTCCATAATTAAGTTTCCACCTGTCCCACTCATTACTCGACCTAAAAGCTGCAATTGCTGTAAGTCATAAAAACAAGCAAGTTGTGGGATAGTATAGCCTAGGTAGCTTCCGACTGTTTGGTAAATTTTTTCAGCTCGCTCATCTCCATTTTCCATTGCTTCTTGGACTTTTAGAAGCTGTTGCGCCTTATCGAGGCTTGAGTCAATCTCGAGTCCTGAAGCCGGAATGAGACGAGAGACTCCCTGTTGACTGAGGTATTGTACTGCGCAGCCGTCATCGCCAGACCATTCATCTTTTGGGGCTGGTGTTTGGTAGTCGATGGGAACGAAGGCTAATTCGGAGAGCCAGCCGGTAATTTTTCCTGACAAGTCAACATATCCAGTCGCCGTGCTAGTCCCCATCGCCAACCCTAGCACCCCGTTCTCTTCCAAAGCCATCGAGCCCGCAAGGGCTGAAACATCACCATCGTTTTCTACCTGGAAGGGGACATGATTCCATTCTGTTGCGATATCATGAAAAATGTTCTCAACTTGAGAAGACCACAGCTGGTCTGGAATGCCGCGAAAAAGAGAAGAGGCTTTAATTTGATTGTTTACAATCACGCCTGCAGAGGAACCTCCGATGGCATCAACTTGGGGGAGATGAGCGGCGGCGCGCCGGAGGCTATCCATGATCCCTTCAAAGTGATAGCGAGGATCGGATTCAAAGTAGGGAGACCATTTGATTTCCTCGGAGAAAACAACATCTCCATCAATGACTGCTGCACATTTACGATCGGAACCTCCTAAATCAAACCCGATACGGTTGCCTCGTAATTCCGGGGGGGTGGGATTTTCTACAACAGTCTGACGTAAGGTGGCTGGCTTGAGATTGCTGTTCTGAATCTGCAAGGGTTGACCAAACAACTTGGTCATGAACTGAGCATCAAAGGCCCGTTCTCCATCTGGAGAGTAGCGAGCTTGTAGTTGAGCGATTAGTTCAGGAGCACCTTCAAT
>CAZUEC010000313.1:0-3169 GCA_964618865.1 uncultured Roseibacillus sp.
TTCTCTCTCGGCGATAAACGAACGAACTTTTGGAAAACGGTCTAGCTGGAGCTTTCGGCGAATTCGATTTTGATTCCTCGTGATTTCCAGCCTTTGGAGATGTCATTAGCGAGTTCGTTATAGGAACGGCCTTGGAGAAGTGCTTCTAAGGCTTCTTCTCCTTTTTTGCCTTCTCGAAGAGCTTCTAGGAAGGCGGTGATGGCAACGCGGTCTCCTTTGTTCTCTAGTTCGAAAAAGTAAGTGGTGATGAGAAGACCAAGGCCATAGTTGAAGTTTCCATTCGCGGTGAATGAGCTGTAGTCTTGTAGCATGTAGGACTTTAGGTTGGGGGCTTTAATTTTTTCGCCTAAGGCTCTTCCGCCATTCCCATCGCGTCCGTATTCGGTGGCGTATTCTTTGGCGGCTCGGAGGGTTTTGCTAACGAGGAATTTTCCAGAACGGTAGGGAGTGACGGCAACGTATTCAGCGAGGCCTTCCGAAAACCAGCCACGTGCTCCGGGAGCATAGTAGAAGGAGTCGGTGAGTTGGTGAGCCAGTTCGTGGGGGAGGGTTTTGTTACTTTCGCCGTAGTCGACGGTGTAGGATGAGCCTAATTTTTTGACTCCTAAGGAGGTGAGAGGGACCATGACGATATTGCCTCTACTGCCGCTCATGAAGACGCCTGCAGAGCCGGGAGGGCCTCCGTTTTTGAAGTAGCTTTCTCTGGTCTCAAAGAGGAGGATGCGGTGACGAAAGGTGTCGCCAGAGAGGTGTGCTTTTTTTGTGGAGATGGGAAGTACGCGGCAGAGTTCGCGGGTTCCTTCGAAGAGAACGGCGAAGCGTTGGACGAGGTGTTTTTTGAGGGGGACGTCACAGATGAACTCGTAGTGGTCGCTGTGATAGGTGTAGCGTTGAGTTTCTTCATCTTGGTCGACGATTTCGACAGTGGTGTCTTCAGGGGATTTGACTAATGAGGGCCAGGGGTCAGTGAAGTTGTTGGGGATGGTTTTAAAGAATGAGCTGAGTGCGCGCTGTCGTTCGCGGTAGTTAGCTTTTGGATCGTAAACGAGTGGTTTTTCCGCATCCGGTTTTGGCTTGGTTTTGTTTTTTTGAGGAGGGTTGGTTTTGGGGGTGTTTTTTTTGAGGGTGGGGCGCTTAGCTTTTTTGCCTTGAGGTGATTCTCTCCAAATTGCGATTGCTTCTTGGTCTGTAGTGGGAAGGGAGTTGAGGGAGACCGTTTTGTGTCCTTTGCCTCCAGGAAGGAGGAAGATGACTTCTTTTTGATCCGCAAAGAGAATTTTGGGAGAAGATTGAGCGGCGATTAGTCCGGTGAGGAAGAGATGTAGGATGACAAAAGTAAGGCGATGACTCATTGGAGAAGCTGAGGAGTTGAGAAGAAAGGTTATCAAAACAGTTAGTATAGTTGTAAAACGTCGTTTGGGGGAAAAATTTGGTAAAAACTTCCAAGAAAGTCTCCCGAGGGGTGTCGTTGTAATTGAAAGGATGATTTTATGTCGCAGACTTCCGCTCAGAAAGTAATGGCCCTTACCGGTCATTCCAAGGGTGAGATGTCGCCTAGAAAGCCCGGAATGCGGGAGGTGTTTGAGGCTGAAGAAGAAGGGCTGGTTCGTTTTGCTTTTGGTTTGATGGGGCGTCGGGATTTAGCGGAGGAGCTTGTTCAAGAGGGGTTTTTGGCTTTGTTTGAAAATTACGAGGAGGTTCAAAATCCGAAAGCTTGGCTCTATCGAGCGATTCGGAATAAGGCTTTAAATGAAATACGCAAACGGAAACGGGAGGTTTTGGATGAGTCTGTGGGAGAGGAAGAGGATATTGAGCGGGAAGCGCCGGATGAGGTTTTGGGTCGGTTAGAGGCGGCAGGGCAGTTGCAGCTTTTGATTGCTGATTTGTCTGTGCGCGATGGGGAGTTGGTGAGGATGAAGTATTTTGAAGGGTTGGACTACAAGGAGATCGCACAACGAAGTGAGATGTCGGTGGGAAATGTGGGTTATCGTCTACACCATGTTCTGAAAAGTTTGGCTGATGGGTTGCGAAAAGTAGGGGTGGAGGGGAGATTAGGATGAGTGATCAATTCGAGGTTGTGGGAGATGATGCAGGCGAGGCACGAGTTGTGGCCGTCGTTCTGGGAGAAGCTTCCGATTTTGAAAAGGAAGAAGTGGCTCGTCTCTGTGAGGAGCAGCCGGAGTTGCAGATTTTTCGACGAAGAGTGGAGGCGGTGCATGGGTTGATGGGGGAATCTAGTGGGCGGACCCAAGAGGTCGCAGCTGTAGAGTCACAGGGGAAGCAGTCCGCTCAGTGGAAGCTGTCTGAGGAGCGACGCTCCAAAATTATGGAAAAATTGGGAGAGAAGGAGACCATGGTGAAGTTGTCGAGTAAGAGAAAGCCTGTGTTACCAATTTTTTTGAAGTTAGCGGCCTGTTTGTTGATTTTTGGGATGGTGGTTAGTGTCCTAGTGCCGGCGCTAATGCCAGTGGGTGAAGTTGGCTTTTTCTCTCGGCGGGGTATCTCGGTAACAGAGCCTGATATTGTTAGCTATTCAGCTAGTATGGAGGAGGCGACTGAGGCTCTGAGGATCCCCTCGGCTCAGGCAGATCGAGATCGTCTTGCGATACTCGATGAATCATCGGTTCGAAATCTGAGGATTAACAATGGGGACTTGGATGGCGATGGGTTTTTCTATGAATTCGATGAGCGACGTGTAGAGGAGTATAAGAAACCCTCAGCGCCTTCATCTGCTATGGCTAAAGTCATTGCAGCTCAAACAACTAGCCCTACGGCCATTCCTGTGCCAGAGGTTGATGTCCCACTCCCTGCCAACGACTTCGGTGACGGTGACGACCTTGGAGGAGGCTGGGGAAACGGCGGTGGTGGCGGTGGTGGCTGGGAAGGAGAGGCGCTGGCAGAGACAGCCCCTGATAATAATGAGCGTGCTCGCAGGAAGGGGAAAGCGACCGCAAATCGCGCTGCTGGAGATTTTATTGGTTCTGTCGATGGAGTTGCTAATTTTACTCGTTCTTTCAGTAAGGTTCCTGCAGGAGGGTCTCGTGCTTTAGACACTGGAGTGGTGACTGCCGGTAACCGTTCGGGTGATTTTGAAATTTCTCAGAGTGACATTGATGAGGTTCTTAAGCGTTCTAGTGACCCTGAACAGCGTAGCAATATTGGGGCAGAT
>CAZUEC010000314.1:0-3155 GCA_964618865.1 uncultured Roseibacillus sp.
GTCTTTTTCTATCAATCGACCAAGAAGAGCGAGTTCTACCGTATCAGAGTGAACATACCTTAAAGGAACTAAATTTCCCGCGGCCCCGTTAGCTTTCACTTTTGATCCAATAAGATCACTCCGTCTCTAATCCGGTGGGGCTCTTCCAACAGCTCAAGAAAGAACCGACAGGGCCCATCCCCCTCGTCTTGCGAGGTCACGATTTGCATGAATTGCTCTTTAGCTGCGATCAAGTCACCAACCTCCAATGCCTGCTGCGCAGCTTCAAAATCTTGAAGCCAGGAAGAATAAGTCGTCGTGAGCCTCTCACCCAAAACCTCGAAGACCTCGGTAGCTTCCTTTTTCCCTTTAAGCTGAAACCTCCCCAAACGCCGAAGGGCAAACTCGCCCTTGTTCAAATTTTCAACAATCTCACCACTTGTTAAAATCGTAGTTCCCATCTGTTTGTTCAAGCTCTCCAATCGAGCCGCAACGTTGACCGCATCACCAATGAAAGTGTAATCAAAGCGATCACTTCCACCAATATTGCCCGCTAGGACTTCGCCCATATGAATACCTAAACGAGTGGGCAGGACTTTATTCCCGACCCGTAGCAAAGAACGTTTCTCCACTTCGAGAGCGGCTTTGATCGCTTGACGAGCAGGCGACTCGACTTCGATTGGAGCACCCCAACCCGCGAAAATTGCATCTCCAATAAACTTGATGACCGTTCCCTCGCTCTTGCGAATCTGTTCACTCGTTCGATCAAAATAGTCGTTTAAATTCGCAACAATCGTGGCAGGATCCCTTAGGTTTTCACTCATTTTTGTGAAGTCCGCAATGTCAGTAAACATCACTGCCACATTCACTTTTTCTCCCCCCAGATTCACATGGTAATCGTTCTCGACCAGTTTCTGCAACATTGCTGGAGAGAGATACTTCTCAAACGCCTTACCCAAACGGCGCTTCTCCTCATCCGAAGCGAAGCGAAAGTGCCGCTCGACATAAGAGCGGGAAGCGGTCCCCCAAACCAAAGCTACGGGAACCTGACAAAATGCCATCGCGGTCCAAGGGAACCAGATTTTTGTGAAGTGAATCGATAGAGTACCAGCGAGAAAGAATGCCAATATAAGCACCAAGGCGAGCAAGACTCCTCGAAAAGGACGAAGGAACGTAAAAAGACTTCCGAACAATATCCCACCCCCAATAATGAGATATCGCTCCGTTCGAGAAATTGTGCGCCGCAGCCAGTTTTCTTGTATGAGATTGGCAGTCATATTAGCCTGAAGTTCGACTCCACTCATCAATGGCACTCGGCTTTTTCCTCCCAGGCGATGATAAGGAGCGGCAAAAAGATCTTTGCCCAACGCATCTCCAACAATGCCTGGAGCTCCCCCAACAAAGACCACTTTATTTCTAAAAAAAGCAGGACTCACTTCTCCTTTGAGAACAGACTGCACGGAACAAGATGGAATAGAAGCTCTCGGAGTAGGGTCTTCACTGTCGGAAGGCGGTCCCGCAAAGTTGATCCAACGTTCTCTAAGCCGAACCTTCTCTATTAACTTTGGATTGAGAGATTGGGCGACTCTCCAGCAAAGAGAGCTCTCATCTGGAGTCCCAGTCGTCAGCCTTCGTGCTTGAAAGCTCTCATCCTCGTAGAGAACGACTCCAAAAGCCTCCGTGCCTCCGACTTCTTCCGCTGCATCAAGCAACAAATCCGTTGGTAAAACCAAGCGTTCAATCGCCACTCCGAGTTGCTGTGAAGTCGCCCTTCCTGCAGCAAGAAACACCTCTCTCTGAGTTCCACTCTCTCCACCTGAATTCTCGAATCGACGAATTGATTCAGCAAAAGTCTCATCGACCTCTGGCTCATCCCATTCGGAATCAAAAATGATGTCGTAAGCGACCACACACGCTTCCGCTTCTCGTAGCTCGTCCAGCAAATTAGCGTGTACGCCCCTATCCAAAAGGTCGTCCTCCAACTCATCGAGATAGACAATGCAAATGCTGTCAGGAGTCCCTGCTTGATGAGCAAAGAATGGCAAGTCGTAGCTCAATGAAACTAGAGGCCATCCAAAACGTCCGAGGGCAAGAAAACCCGCGCTTACCACGAGAACAACTCCCACCAAAATCGAGAATACCCTTAGCCCTTTTTCACCCATACGATGAATCAGTGGATTTTTTCGAGGCTTTGGGGACACCTCGCCATCTTCAAAAATTCCAGCGACAACGCAATAGAAAGGTTCTTTCTCTGGGAAAATCCTCGTGAGGAGTGAGTGGACTCAATTGGTAATCGGTTCCCAGAAGATTTAAGACGGAGAGGCTAATATCCGCTTGGTTGTCTCGAAACCGGTATCCCAAAGTGGAATCTACTTGAACGAACTCATCGCCCTCCCGACTCGCCCCGAATGCAGAGTCATCCCTAAGAGACTGCCAAACGAACTGTCCTTCAAGATTTGCGTAAAAGCCGCTCGGCGAATTCCAATTCATATTTAGCGACAAATTATGCAATGTTGCCTCGTCACTGAGATTGCCAAATTCGCTCACTTCCGCAAGGTCAGGGATCGATTGGCTCAAACGTGAATGGGTAAGCTGGTAACGAGCACCCAAAACTAGTTCCTCTCCCAACAATTGATTGAGGGTAGCCGTAAAACTGATTTCATCATATTCGAGCTCTTGCCGAAGCGTATCCGGAAAAAAAGCAGGGCTAGAGGCAAAGATAGATGGTTCGTCGAAACCAGTGAACACTCCAATCTCACGGCTCACGTCCTGAGAAATCCCCTCCACAGTCAAACCCCACCAAGTCTGCGTTGGAAGCTTGCCTTCCAAACTCAATCCCCAGGTTGTGAACTTAGGAGCTTCCACAGAGCCGACCAAGGATTCTGAAATCACAGTGCGAAAGGATTGATTGAATCCGGCAAGTTGAACCGGCTCTAAACGGACACTTTCATCAAAAGTGACTCCCCCCAAGGACTGCGAATATGCGCCGCGAAGTGTCAACCAATCCTCCAGCCGATAGATGAATCCTGCTTTACCAGAGATTTCTTCCTGAACACTTGTCGTGTCTGCAAAGGGAGGATTGCGAAAATTGTCAGGGTGTTCGAGATAATCCCACGTAACACCACCAATCAGGGTAAGGTCAGCTAGAGGTTTCCAATAATCATATGCGTATGCAC
>CAZUEC010000315.1:0-3153 GCA_964618865.1 uncultured Roseibacillus sp.
GATTTATGTTCTCTCCAAGGACGAAGGTGGACGTCACACTCCATTCTTCAGCAACTACCGCCCACAGTTCTACTTCCGGACAACTGATGTCACTGGCAGCATTAAGCTCCCTGATGGAGTTGAGATGGTCATGCCTGGAGACAATGTTGAGCTCGAAGTTGAACTTATTCAACCAATTGCAATGGAGAAGACCATGCGTTTCGCGATTCGCGAAGGTGGTCGCACCGTTGGAGCTGGACGTGTCGGCGATATTCTCGACTAAATCCTCATTTCCCATCGGAGAGTGAAGACTCTTCAGATGGTGGCGATTTTTACGGGGCATTTCGGTTTAAACCGGAATGCCCCAAGTCGCCTCAACAGGACAGTAGCTCAATTGGTAGAGCATCGGTTTCCAAAACCGAGGGTTGCAGGTTCGAGTCCTGTCTGTCCTGCCAACTCTTTCAATCAATTTTTCACTAGGCCACCCCAATCAATTTCATGCGCAAGGCATTCACATTCATCGGCGAAGTTAAAAGCGAGCTCCGTAAAGCGGCTTGGCCGTGGGATCCCGATCCTAAGGTTAAGGGTTTCAAAAAATTTAAGGAATTGATTGATTCTACCGTGGTAGTGATTATCGCAATGCTTCTCCTCGCGGGGTTCGTTGCCTTTTGGGACTTCATCCACCGGAACGTGGTGGATTGGCTTACTGGATTAGGAGTAGGCTAAGCATGAAGATGGGAGCTTTTCTTCCCACAAATAACAACAATTTACAATTTCGAGACGAAGATGCCAAAAATCCCCGAAGCCAAGAAACAGTGGTATGTGGTGCACGTGCTTTCCGGACAGGAAAACAGCGTGGCCAAGCGCATTCGCCGTGAGGTGGAGCGAGAGGAACTAGGAGACTACATTTATGAAGTGTTGGTTCCTACCGAGATGGTCGAGGAGAACCGAAAGGGGAAAAAGGTCGAGATGAAGAAGAAGTTCTTCCCCGGTTACATCATCGTCAACATGCATCTCTTTGACGAAGACGAGGGTCTTGTCGATCAATCATGGTATTTCATTCGTGAGATGGATGGAGTGATTGGCTTCGCGGGCACCAAGGACAAGCCTATTCCCATGCGTCCACGGGAAGTGGAAAGTATGCTTGCTCAAATCAAAGAGCGCGAGGAGTCGGTTCGTCCTTCCATCGCTTTCGAAGTAGGCGACACCGTGCTGGTGGCCGATGGTCCATTCGAATCACAAAACGGGGTCGTCGAAGAAATCGACCACGAGAGAGGCAAACTCCGTGTCTCGGTAACAATTTTCGGTCGTTCCACTCCTGTGGAACTAGAAACTTGGCAGGTGGAGACTGCCTAAAGAACTTTAAAGATCAAGAAACACTCAGATGGCTAAGGAAGTAAAATCAATATTGAAGCTGCAGATTCAGGCGGGACAAGCAAACCCGTCTCCCCCCGTGGGTCCTGCACTCGGTCAGGCAGGCGTGAACATCATGGCATTCTGCAAGGACTTTAACGCTGCGACTCAGCAGCAAGCTGGAGACCTCTTGCCGACCGTGATCACCGTTTATAAGGATAGTTCCTTCACCTTCATTACCAAGCAACCCCCTGCGGCGGTTCTTTTGAAGAAGGCTGCTAATATCGCGTCTGGTTCTGGTGAGCCTCACTCCACTAAAGTCGGAAGCATTAGTAAGGAAAAACTCATGGAAGTGGTGAAAACTAAGCTTCCTGACCTCAATACAAATGACCCTGAGCAAGCGGCTAAGATTTTAGCCGGAACTGCTCGCCAGATGGGGCTTGAGATTGAAGGAATGTAATTATTTTAGGGGTGGTTTTTAATAAACCCACTAGAGAACCCGTAGGAGAGCACTGAAATTAGTCAGCGTTCGCCCGCACTACTAACAAAACAATGGCAAAAAAAAGCAAACGATATACCGAGGCTTCTGAAAAAGTTGAAGCCGGAAAAGGTTACCCTCTTGCAGAGGCGGTAACTCTTCTTAAGTCACTACCTGCACCTAAATTTGACGGAACAGTCACGCTATCCTTTAAGTTGGGCGTTGATCCTCGTAAAAGCGATCAGATGGTTCGAGGCTCAGTTTCCTTACCCCATGGAACGGGTAAAAACGTGCGCGTCATCGTCTTCGCTACTGGCGACGCAGCTAAAGCAGCTGAAGAAGCCGGAGCTGATCTCGTTGGAATGGATGACCTCATTAAGAAAGTTTCCGATGGTTTCCTCGACTTCGACGCGGCGATCGCTACTCCAGATGCCATGAAAGAAGTACGCAAGATTGCTCGTGTGCTAGGACCTCGTGGCCTTATGCCCAATCCTAAGACGGGAACTGTTACCGAAGACACTTCGAAGGCTGTAAATGCTGTGAAAGCAGGGAAAATTGACTACAAAATCGACAAAAACGGTTGTGTGGCTGCTCCTGTTGGCAAGGCCTCATTTGACGAAAGTCAGTTAGTCGAGAATGCTTCTTCTTTGATTGATAGCCTTGTTAAATCCAAGCCCGCTTCGGCCAAAGGCGACTTTATTCAGTCTGCTACTCTTTCGTCTTCCATGTTGCCTGGCATCGCTTTGGAACAATCCCTTTACGCAATCATTAACTAAATCACAGCGAAACAAACGATCATGAACCCAGACAAAAAAATCATCGTCGATGAGCTTCTCGAAAGAGTAAATGGCTCTCCTTTTCTTCTCGTTGTAGACTATGAGGGCACAACCGTTCCCGAGTTCAGCGAACTGCGTAACCGACTTAACGAAACTGGCTCGGAATGCCATGTTGGTAAGAACCGTTACATGCGTATTGCCATCGAAGAAGCGGGGCTTCCTAGTCTTGGTGACGAACTCAGTGGGCAAACTGCATTTATCACCGGTGAGAGTGATGTTTGTGGCGCGGCTAAAGTCCTCAAAAACTTTCGGAAAGAATTCCAACGACCTGAAATCAAGACCGGTATTCTTGATGGCGACGTTCTGAGTGCTACTCAAATCGAAGCACTAGCAGACCTGCCATCTCGCGACCAACTCTTGGCGCAACTTTTGGCCGTTATCAATGCTCCTGCTTCTCAGTTGGTGCGCACTCTCAACGAACCTGGTGCTTCTTTGGCTCGTATTATCAAAGCCAAGTATCCAGAAGATTAAGAGAGATTCTTTGGTCTTTATTCAATTTCAAATGTC
>CAZUEC010000316.1:0-3150 GCA_964618865.1 uncultured Roseibacillus sp.
ATCAGCACCTTCACGCATACATGACGCCCTCCCTTTTCATCACTCCACTAGTCGGTCTCGTGGGACTCATTTTAGCATTTGTCTTCTATCGCTCCATTGCCAAACGATCCGGAGGCGAAGGAAAAGTCGCAGAAATCGCCGAAAAAATTCATCGAGGATCCATGGTCTTCATGAAGCGAGAGTTTCTCCTCATTTCCGCTTTCGCCCTCGTCATCGGAGGATGTCTCTTCTTCTTCCAAGAAGGAAGCTACGGCCCTCAACAAAGCCTCGCCTTCTTCCTAGGCGCAATCTCCTCCTCCTTCGCCGGATTCGTCGGCATGACCACTGCCACCAAAGCAAACGTCCGCACCACCCTCGCCGCCAAACAAGATGGAGCCGGACCCGCCCTCACCATCGCCTTCTTCGGAGGCTCCGTAATGGGCTTAACAGTTGCCTCCATGGGCTTGATTGGACTCGGAGGACTCTTCTTCTACTTCAATGATCACAAAGAAGTCGCCGAAATTCTAGAAGGCTTTGCCATGGGCGCTTCCCTCGTCGCTCTCTTCTATCGAGTCGGCGGCGGCATCTTCACCAAAGCCGCCGATGTCGGTGCTGATTTGGTTGGAAAAGTAGAAGCAGGAATCCCCGAAGACGATCCCCGCAATCCAGGTGTCATCGCAGACAACGTCGGCGATAACGTCGGTGACGTCGCCGGAATGGGCTCCGATATTTTTGAAAGCTACTGCGGAGCTCAAATCGCAACCATCGCCATCGCAGCCACCGCCGCCTCAACAGGAACCCATTACCTCGCCGACCTCAGCTTCACTGGCGAAAAAGCAGCCAACCTCGCCATGCAACTCCCCCTTCTGCTCACCACCGTAGGCTTAGTTTGCTCCGTACTAGGAATTCTAGTTGTCAGGCTCATGTGCGATCGCGACCCCGCTCAAGCCCTTCGCTTTGGGACAATCGGAGGAGCCATCCTCTTCATCATCGCCTCCTTTGGTCTCGTCGGAATGCTCGGCCTCAAAGCCAACCTCGCCTGCTGCGTTCTTTGCGGAGCCGTCGGAGGCATCATCATCGGACTCATTACCGAATACTACACCGCCGGCAAGCCCGTCCGCGAACTCGCTCGCCAAGGCGAAACTGGTGTCGCCACCATCATGATTGCCGGACTCTCCCTCGGCCTCAAATCAGTCGCCATTCCTCTTCTCTCACTCGCCGCCGTCATCTACGGCTCCTTCGAACTTGCAGGCCTCTACGGAGTCGGCCTAGCCGCAGTAGGCATGTTAGGCACCGTCGGCATCACCATGGCCATCGACGCCTACGGCCCCGTCGCCGACAACGCCGGCGGCATCGCCGAAATGGCCGGACTTGGAGAAGAAACCCGCAAAATCACCGACGGCCTCGATGCCGTAGGAAACACCACCGCAGCCATCGGAAAAGGCTTCGCCATCGGAGCTGCCGGCCTCGCCGCCCTCGCCCTCATCACCGCCTTTATTCAAAAAACTCAAATCACCCTCACTCTCGGTGAACCTGCCGTCCTTCGCACCTTCTTCACCGGACTTTTCATCGGAGGAGTCATCCCCTTCCTCAATGGAGCCATCACCATGGATGCCGTTGGCAAAGCTGCTTTCGAAATGATTTCCGAAATCCGCCGTCAATTTAAAGAAATTCCCGGCCTCCTCGAAGGCACCGGAGAACCCGACTCCGACCGCTGTGTCGACATCGCCACCAAAGCAGCGACCAGACGCATGATCCTCCCCGCCCTCCTCGCAGTCGGAACCCCCATTATCGTCGGATTTGGATTCGGCGACAATGGCCCCGCCGCACTCGCAGGAACACTCTGCGGCTCACTCCTCGGCTGCCTCCTACTCGCACTCATGATGTCCAATGCCGGAGGCGCTTGGGACAACGCCAAAAAATACGTCGAAGAAGGCCATTTCGGCGGAAAAAACTCCGAAACACACAAAAGCTGCGTAGTCGGAGACACCGTCGGCGACCCCTTCAAAGACACCTCTGGCCCCTCCATGAACATCCTCATCAATGTTATGGCAATTGTAAGCATTGTGATAGCTCCCCACCTTGGCTAAGGATCGTGGTAACTAAGTAATGCCCGAATCACCTCGTAAACTCTCTTACCAACAAAGAGCTAGGTCCCTTCCCCACAAATACTATTACCGACTCTCTCTCAACTGGGTTATTCTCTTCTATTTCATACTCGTCTGCATTATAGCCGCCGCATTTGGCTTTGCCTTCGATAGCTCCATCGAAAACGCCTACCTCCTTCTCGCACTCGTAGCCTCTGCCGTTCCCGTCTGGCTCATCGGTTTTTTAGTACGCCGAAAAGCCAGCTGCCCCCTCTGTAAAGGCACACCATTTTTAGACAGCCGCGCCTCCAAACACGTCAAAGCCCACCGCCTAGCACCCCTGAATTACGGAACCACCAATCTCCTTCGAGCACTCATCACCCGCCGCTTTCGTTGCCACTTCTGCGGCACGCCTTTTGACATGCTCAAAACAAACATCACCCTACAAGCCGGAGAAATCGAAGACCAGAATAAGAATCAAAACCCTTAAAAAGTAGCCTCATCTTCCCCGAGAATCTGAACCTCAGTATCAAGCTCGATCCCACGCTCCTCCTTCGCACAAGCTTGAATCTGACTAATCAACTCCAGCACTTCACAAGCGCTGCTCTTACCTCCATTCACAATGAAGTTTCCATGCTCTTGAGAAACCAACGCCTTCCCAACCACATTCCCCTTCAAGCCAAGCTCATCAACTAACTGACCCGCACCAATCCCCGCCTCCTGTGGATTCTTAAAAATACATCCAGCACTCGCCCCTCGAGGCTGAGTCGTCTTACGCTTATTGCGAGATTCATCGAGCTTTTCCTGAATCTCCTCCGCCCCAGAATCCGGCTTCCCTTTCAACACCACCCGTAGCGCATAATTACGCCGCAACTCCGGCACACTACGATAAAAAACCTCCATCTCATCCCGACTACGCATCCGTCGCTGCCCATCCTCATCCAACAACTCCAACTCCACGACCTGATCAAAAGTCTCTATCCCCATCGCCCCCGCATTCATCCGCAACCCTCCACCCACATTACCAGGAATCCCCTCCATCCACTCGAACCCCCCGATTCCCTCCTTCTGAGCAAAGCTCGCC
>CAZUEC010000317.1:0-3147 GCA_964618865.1 uncultured Roseibacillus sp.
TCTCAGCATGATTTCTTCAACCCTATCCATTTCAACTGATGATGTCGCCGCACACTACAATCAATTAGACCAATTTTATCGCGATTATTGGGGCGAACACGTCCACCACGGTCTTTGGGAAAATGGCGACGAACCTCCAGAACTCGCCACTGAACGCCTCATCGATCGAGTCGCCAGCGTCCTCGACCTACAAGCCGGCCAAAACATTTGCGACATCGGATGCGGATATGGCGGCGCCTCCCGCTACCTCACACAAAAATTCGAAATCAATGCCACCGGAGTAACCCTCTCCGAAGAACAAGCCAAAGAAGCCGCTCGCATCGCAAAAAACCTCCAAAAATCTCCTCAAATCCTCGTCAAAAACTGGCTCGAAAACAACTTTACTGACGAATGCTTTGACGCCGTATTCTCCATCGAATGCCTCGCCCACGTCACCGACAAGGCCCGCTACTTCGAACAACTCCACCGCGTCCTCAAACCCGGAAAAAAAGCCTCCATCACCGCTTGGATGATCGGCGACAACGTCACCCCCCAACAAAAAAAAGACCTAATCATCCCAATCTGTAACGAAGGAAGACTCCCCGGAATGGGAAGCGAAACCGACTATCGAGAAATGATCGAAGCCACCGGACTCCGCGTCGTGCAATTCCAAGATTTAACCCGAAAAGTCGAAGAAACTTGGGCCATCTGCATTCGCCGAACCATCAAAGGCTTCTTCACCGATCCCAAAATGTGGAAATATGTCCTCGGAAAAAATCGCTCCGAACTCGTTTTCGCCCTCACCCTACGCCGCATTCAAAAAGCCTATCAATGCGGCGCCATGCGCTACGGCTGGTTTGAAATCGAAAAACCTCTCTAGCCACCTTCACCTCTCCAACTCCTTCGAATTCCATTGCATCACCACTGGAAGCACTAACAGATCACAAATCATCGCCGCCATCGCAGTAAGCGCAATCAAAAGCCCAAAAAAGAGAGTCGGCCGAAACGGTGAAAACGCAAAAAAAACAAAACCCAGAGCAACCGAAAGACTCGTAATAAACACAGGCTTCCCCACAAAATAAAGCGTATCCGACATCGAAACAATACGCTCACAACCCTTCCTACGAAGAGCACCGTAATGATGAAGCAAATGAATCGTATCATCGACCACTAGCCCCAAAGCAATTCCCGCTACCGTCACCGTCGCCGTATTGAGAGGAATCTCAGCCCACCCCATCACCCCCAAGGTAAAAAGAATCGGTAACACATTCGCAAGAAGCGACGCAAAGACCTGCTTCAACGAACGAAAAGTACAAGCAATGATCAAAGTCACCACCACCAACGCTAACAGAAACGATTGAATCTGCGTCTCAAGTAACAAAACCTGACCGTGCACCAATAAAGTCGCCGCCCCAGTCACCCGAGTTTGCAACGCTCTCGAAAATTGCTCATCTAACAAAGGCTCCACTCGATTCACGAAAGCATGGCAAGCATCCGAAGACCCCGTAGTCGTCAAAAGAGTCGTCCGCAAAAGCACCCGCTCTCCATCATTCCAGAGATAAGCCCTCAACTCTTCGGGAACCTCCGAATGTTCACGCAGTGACCCCAAAAGCAACTCCACATTCTCAACCAAATGAAGCTCTCCTCCCCTCTCCTTCGAAACTAAAAAAGGAGAAACCACATTACTCAAAAGAGGCTCCTTCTCGTGAACCTCATTCACCACTGCGCGTAAAGACTCCAAAGTCTCACTCCTCAGAACCTCCTCCCCACTTCCCTCGATCACAACCTCAAAAGGCGTGAGCCCCGTTAAATTCTGTTCCGTAAAATGAAAATTCATCGGCACTCGATGCTCTTCAGGAAAAAAAGACAAAACGTAAGACTCCGGCTTAATTTTAAGCAAACCCATCACACTCAAAGCAGCAAAAATCAACGCCATCAACACAATCCAAACCTTCTGTTGACGAAGGCGAAAATTAAACCCCTCCACAACCCTTCGAGTCCAAAACAAAGAAGTATGAGGCCGAGGATGAACACGCGAACTCAATGCCAACATCGTCGGCATCCAAAAAAAGATCAGCACAAAAGCCATCAAAACCCCAAAAGCACTGAAAAGCCCCAGATTCCGAGTAGGCGGAATTTCTGAAAAAGCAAGCGCCAGAAAACCAGCCACCGTAGTAAGAACACTCAACAAACAAGGCTGCCAAGTTTCCGCAATCGCCTGCCCCCACCATTCTCGACGTACCGACAAAGAAGATTTTTGCGCCGCAACATCACCCTCCTCAATTGGAAGACACTGGAAGCGAGAAACCAAATGCATCATCTGAGCAATCGAAATAATCGCCAGAATAGCCGGAATCACCGCCACCACCAAATTGAGACTCTGCCCCGCATGAACCAGTAAACCAATACTCCACAACCCCACACAACCCACAATCACAAACCCACAAAGCACAATCCGCCACTGCCGCGTCGCCATCCAAAGAAAAAAAGCCATCGTCGCAAAAACCAACGGCGACAACTTCCCCAGAGTCGACTTAGAACCTTCATCGAGGTCCTGAGTAATCACATCCGACCCTGCAAGACGAATCGGCCCAAGCTCTTCCTGCACTCCCAGAAACTCCTCCAGCTTACGAATCAAAGCCCCCCTATCCTCATCGGCTATCTCACCCGACACCGAAAGCGCAGCCCCCGCAATACCCTTCTCCTCATGCAAAAGAATCCTTCGCAGAGGATCAAAACCTAACCCTCCAGACCCTACCCCCGAACCCTCCTCATCTTGAAAAGGAGCCACCACCGACTCAATTTCAGGAAACGCACCAACCTCTTGTAAAAATAAATTCCAACTCGCACGATAATCATCCAACTCAAAAGCCGTCTCCTCGAAGATTACGAAAATCAGCGTATCATCTCCGAAGAAATCTCCAAAACGTTCATATTCTGCTAAACCTTCCAACTCCGAAGGAAGCCAAGACGCAGGCGAACTATCAACCGAAATTCGCGGCAAAGCCCAAGCAAAAACAAGCGATAGCAAAAGCAGAATCGACGTACAAAACCAAGGCCGACGAAGGGCAAATTGAAACAATCCCATCACACCTTAAGTCACCCTCAGATAAAAACTCAAATTCTCTCCCCTCACCAAACACATCCAAAACCTAACACCCACTACCG
>CAZUEC010000318.1:0-3119 GCA_964618865.1 uncultured Roseibacillus sp.
GGTCGTGTAGGACGATTTTGGCACAGTCTTCTCCTCTACCACTTCCACGAAGTCTTTGAATTCATTCCCGTAGAATCACTGATCAAAGAGCATCAGCAAAATTACTACGACGTCCTCGAAGCCTGTGACAAAGTCGGAGATTCTACCCAATTCATCGAGTTCTCATTGGAGATGATTCAGAAGGCTCTTGAAGAATTCTTCTCGGGGTATCGCCCCAAGGCATCATTGCCAACTGATCGTCTAAAAGCAGTTCAGAAGCATTTCGGTAAACAGTGGTTCTCCAGAAAAGAATACCTCACTCTTCATAAGACTATCTCAACTGCGACCGCAAGTCGTGACCTCAAAACCGGAGTTGAACAAAATTTTCTAATTACCCGAGGTGAGAAAGCAACCAGCCGTTATCGCCTTAAGAGCTAGTGAAAATTCGGCTCTTCATCAAAGATTGGGGTAGACCCATATTGTCGGGCCGGATTGCCACTTACGTTGTAGGTGGTCGGGGAGACAGGATTCGAACCTGCGACATCTGCGTCCCAAACGCAGCGCTCTACCAAGCTGAGCTACTCCCCGATTTGCTCGCGGGCGCGGACTTTCTCTTTCTTGGGCTAGAAAAGCAAGCCGCAAAAACGTTCATTACGGGAAAAATTTGCAAGCTTTTGGGAGAGGTTATTCTGGGTTCTCTTTTTGCTTGGGTCTTTCGATGCGAGTTGCGGCGCAGGTTTTGAGGTTGCGCTGGGGTGACTGCCTATGAGCGGCGGGGTCTTGGGGAGGGTGTGAGTGATGAGAGTTTCCTAGTTGGAATCTTCGGGAGCTTTCTTGGCGGCTTTTTTGGTCGCTTTTTTGGCGGTCTTGCGAGGGGGGAATTCGAAGCCGATCTTTCCTTTGTTGCTGTCTAGGGTGAGGTGGGCTGAGAAGGGGCGTTTGGTGCGTTTGGAGACGAAGCCGGGGATGAGGCCGGTTTTTCCTTCGGAAAGAAGTTTCATGACTTCTTCTTTGGGGAGTTCTTTTTGGAGGATGGTTTTGCCGAGTCGGAAGCCGTCGGGGCTTTCGGAGGGTTTGAAGTCGGGGACGTGGAAGGCTTTTTCGGTTTCGTAAACTTTGATTTCGTTCTTTTCGCCGGCGATGGTGACGGTTCCGGCGAGCATGTCGTCGGTGAGGTCTTCGGGGGATTCGGGTTCGTCGCTGTCGAAGACAAAGCCGACTTTCCATTTGCCGAGTTTGCCGGTTTTGGAGACTTGTTGCTCGATTTTGAGAGCTGCGGAGAAGGGTTTGTTGAAGCGGGACATGAAGCCGTCTTGTTCTTCGAGGAATTTGGTGCTGAAGAGGGTTTTGGCTTCTTCGGGTTTGAGTTCTTTCCCGGCGATGTATTTGCTGATGCGGAAGCCACAATCGGGGGTGCGACATTCGTAGGTGGCGTCTGTTGTTTTGAGATCTTCGCTTCCGCAGTTAGGGCAAATGGTCTTAAGGTCGGGGAAGGTGCGGTTGACCATGATGTCCATGTGCTTTTTGGCACGGCCGACGAGGTTTTCGGTGAAGTCGATGATTTCTTTCATGAAGACGGGGCGAGTGAGTTTGCCTTGTTCCATTTGACGGAGTTTGGCTTCCCAGTCTCCGGTCATTGAGGGGGAGATGAGGGGTTCGACTTGCATTTCTTCTAAAAGTTCGATGAGGCGAAGCCCTTTGCCGGAGGCATAAAGTTCACGGGCTTCACGGGCGATATACTTTTGACGGATGAGTCCTTCGATGATGCTGGCGCGAGTGGCGGGGGTGCCGAGTCCGCGTTCGGACATGGCGTCGCGGAGCTCGTTGTCTTCTAATAGTTTTCCAGCTCCTTCCATGGCAGAGAGGAGGGTGGCTTCGTTGTAACGGGCGGGGGGGTTGGTTTGTTTGTCTTCGCGGAGAATTTCTTCGACTTTAGCTGCTTCGTCTTGTTCGACAGGGACGAGTTCGTCTTTGCCGGAGGCGACGCCTAGGGAGCGACCATAGACGGCGAGCCAGCCGAGTTCGACGAGGACTTTTCCGTCAGTGCGGAAGGTGTCTTTGTTCCCAGGGGTTTCAATGGTGGTGAGTCGTTTGGTGACTTCGAAGATGGCGTGGGGGTAGAAGACGGCGAGGAATCGTTTGGTGACGAGGTCGTAGAGTTTGCCTTCTTCTTCGGAGAGTTTGACGACGCGGCCGGTGGGGACGATGGCGAAGTGGTCGGAGACTTTGGCGTTGTTGAAGACGCGTTTTTCGAAACGAATTTGGTCTTTTTTGATGGTGTCGGCGGCCCATTCCGAGAGGGGGTGTGAGGATTCTTTGAGGTCTTTGGTGATGGATTTGACGTTGGGGAGGTAGTCTTCGGGAAGGTAGCGGGAGTCGGTTCGGGGGTAGGTGAGCATTTTATGGCGCTCGTAGAGGGCTTGGGCGAGCTGCAAGGTGCGACGGGCGGAGAAGCCGAAACGGCTGGAAGCTTCCCGTTGGAGGGTTGTGAGGTCGTAGAGTTGGGGTGCGATTTGTTTCTGAGGTTTGGTTTCTTCGCTGACGGTTCCGGTTTGGTTTTTGCAGCGCTCGATGATGGCGTCGGCGTCTTGGGTTTTCCAGATGCGCTCGGGGCGTCCATGGGGTTGGGTTTCGGATTTTTCGAAGGCGAGGTCGACCCATTTTCCTTCGTATTGTCCGGCTTTGACGCTGAAGGTGGCGTGGACTTCGTGGTAGGGTTCACTGACGAAAGCTTGGATTTCGCGCTCGCGTTTGGCGAGGATGGCGAGGGTGGGAGTTTGGACTCGTCCGGCGGAGGTGATGTTGAAGCCGCCGTGGCGGGAGCGGAAGCAGGTGAGGGCGCGCGTGGAGTTGAGGCCGACGAGCCAGTCTGATTCGGAGCGGCATTTGGCGGCGTCGCGGAGATGGGACATTTCTTCGCCTTGGCGTAGTTCTTCCCAGGCGTTCTGAATCGATTTGGTGGTCATCGATTGCATCCAGAGTCGTTGCACGGGTTTTTTGATTTCGCCGATTTCCATGATGTATTGGAAGATGAGTTCGCCTTCGCGGCCGGCATCACAGGCGTTGACGATGAGGTCGAATTCTTTCTTTTTGGCGAGGGAAAGGACGTGCTTAAGGCGGGCTTCGGTGCGTTCGATGGG
>CAZUEC010000319.1:0-3117 GCA_964618865.1 uncultured Roseibacillus sp.
TATCTGGACTACGCAATAAGCTATAATGGCCATCCAGTAACCTTTGAGCTCGATTTGGATTCTGACTATTTCAGCGTTCGAGCCACTTTTATTGACGATGCTGCAAATTTCTTTGATGTCGACGGGGATGGTCTGAGCAATGATTTCGAGATCGCGCACTATCCGGTTTTAGATCCATTTGATAGTAGCGATCAGCCTCAGTTCCTCGGCCCCGCTCCCGAATCTCTAGAAATATGGATTCAAAATCAGTTAGAAATAGGTGCCAGCCCCTTCGATGATGCTCCTTTCCCACTTTCAACTCCTCTTCCACAAATCCGTTTCGATAGCGATGAAGACAAAATCTTTGACGATGTGAATCGTACTTTTGTGAATCCGACCCTTCCTATAACTCTCAATCTCGAAACTTTAATTCGCGGTACCTTTTCTAGCGAAGCAGGACACGAACCAAGCTATCAACAAACATGGGAAATAGCGATCGTTCCCCCTGATGTTGAAATTGGCACTTCTCGAGTACCTTCCACACTTCTTTCCCCACAGCCCAATACAGAGTCAGCAGCTTCTCTTTCCCAAACGACAGGAGCCAACACTGAGGTCACTTTTCGCACTCACGGAATGTATGTGATTCGCCATCGAGTCATTGAGAAGGAGGCCGACTTTGACGACCGCATCAATGAAGAACATTTTGTCGTTTGGTTACGCGAAGACTTCGTTGCTCCCATCTTCTGGGAACTAGATAATCCAGAACAAGCCAACGCAACCACTTCTCAATTTTCCACTGAGTATTTAAACGATCGGTTAAGCAATGCGAGCCAAGGAGTCGCCAAACCCGGCTTAAACCGTATCTTTCAACTTCCTCCCGCTCCCCAGAGAGAAGTCGATGTCACAAATGAAGAATTCTTCAGCACAGATACCGAACGCTTCATCTATGCTCTTCGTTTTGCAGACACTTGGGAAGGGACTAGAATCAATGTTCCATTAGGAACTTATCAAATCGAAGGCTCTCTTCAAATTGAAGGAGACGGCACCTCAATCGTTGGCGAAAAAGATGCCGATGGCAATCCCGCCAGTATTCTCGCGTTTAGTGGAGTCGATGCGCTGCCACGCGAAAACGAAAGCACTGCTTTATTCGTCGGAAGACTCATCCCAGATGATCCCAACTCCGTTGATCCACAAACCAAGAATGTCCTCTTACAAAATCTACTGCTTGAACAATCAGGCGCAGACGAGATTGAACGCATGATTATCATTGGTGACAATGTCGGCGACAACGGTGAAGCAGAAATAGTAGAAAGAGTTTGGTGCGATAATCTCGATATTACAAATTATACCAGAAGCGGTATCTTTATTGAACATGCTCAAGGCGTCCTACTCTCCGATTGTCGAGCCTTCGACCTCATTCCCGCCAATCCTGCTGCCGCCTTTCCTGGAGAGGAAGTCTTTGCTGGGGACGGATTTGGATCAGGCTTTGTCATTCAGGACGGTTCCGCCGAATGGAATGATCGTCGAGACGAACCTACAGCCGCTGCCGAAAGAAGGGAAGGCATCCGCGCTAATAATAATTGGATCTGGAATTGTCGTGCAGACTTCCTCCGTCATGGCGTCCTTGTTCAGTTTGGACCCCATCACAATCTTATCGAGCGCACTATCGTAGAACAGTATCATGAGGACGCCTTTGATTTTCACGGACGAGGAGAATATGCTAATGAATTGAGATGGTCTGTTGCCAGAAATAGCTTAGCAAATGGCATCAATACCAATTCAGTAACCGCAGATTTGGAAGCGGACGGAATTGGCATTGGAAACACCTCCCATGGAAGCTCCGGACCCCTCAATTGGATTCATCACAACGATGTCATCAATAGCTTCGGAGGAATCCGTGTCTCAGGGGAATTTGTTCAGGATGATGATACCTCCCAAGCTCGAGACGGTCAGATATCCACGGGATCACACTATCAACTCATCGAAGAAAATGTTGTCGACGGCACTCGCTTCGGGTTTCGTGCCGAGCAATTAGCGGGGCAATTTCTTTCCGTGCGAAATAATATCTTCCGAGATACCGATACCAACTCAACGCCTGATCCTAGTCCGGTAACCCAAGATCCCGAAGCCTTCCGTTTTGAACTCTTCCGTGCAATCGAGATCGACGAGACCTTTGCCACCACTGCAAATTCTCAAATTATCTCTAACCAACTTATTGGATGGACCAATGGTGAATTAACAGGCTCTGGCTTTCCACTTCGCGCTCAAGAGGCAATCTTTATAACCCCTCCTTCTAGTGGAAATGGCATCGACGCTGATTTAACTCAAAACGGAAACATCATTGCTGGATTCCCAATCCTACCAAGCGACGATACTTGGGTCAGCGCAGAACTCGAAGAAAGAGATCTCACTTTTGGAGACGATTCCCTTTTAAGACTCACTGGAAGAGAAGATGATCGCCGTACCGTTTTCCTAAGATTTGATTTATCAAACTTTCCCGACGGAGCCACCGTCGTGGCCGCACGTCTAAGTCTTTTCTCTAACGACGGTGAAGGCTCTCCAAATTCACCCAACTTACAAAATCTCTTTCTTATCGCCGATGATCCTTCGAGTTCGGACGATGATCAAACTTGGACTGAAGGCACCCTCACTTGGAACAATAGTATGGATTTACGAACCCAAGGTCAATTGGGAGTGTCTTGGATCGGAATGCTAACTGAGCACCTAGAACCTGTTCTTTTCGATATCAATCTTGCCAATCAGCCCGCACAAGACGAAATCGAAAGAGCATTGGGCGGCGTAATCACTGTTCGCATCGATTCAGTAACGGAAGAATTCGTAAATTACCTTTCTACTGAAACCGGTAGTTCAAATCTCGATTGTCGACCAACTCTCCATATCGAACTCGCCCCATAGCACATCTCAAAACCACTAGCGAATAAGGACTCGCCCGCGCGCTCAAAACTAGAAAGTAGAACGATGCAAATATTAGAAATTTCATGAAAATAAATGAAGTGATTTTTTGCTATCGCTAAATTCTGACGCATTCGGAAAGAACCAAGCCCGTATAGATAATGCCTTAGCTTCAGAAATCTATCGACACTATTTTAGCAAAACGTCGAAATCCTCTCACCCCTA
>CAZUEC010000320.1:0-3101 GCA_964618865.1 uncultured Roseibacillus sp.
TCCTAGGAGTGCCTCCGAAGTGACGTTTCTAGAGACAGGAGCTAAGCGTATAGCGGAATTTAAGATTGGAAGATCGGAGCTTTTTTCTTGGTGCAATGCCACAGGTATGGGGCTTGGAGGTTTAATGTTGAACGAGGAGGAGTTTGTTGAGCGCCCAAATCTGAACTTGGCTAGACACGACCTAATCCCAATGCGTGATCTCCCAAAGGAAGGCGGCTTTGAAAGCGAATCCGATGCCTATCAGAAGTGGTCTCAGGTTCGACTTCATGTGGGAGATTATTATTACTCGCATGGACAGCCCCATGCACGGGGCTATACCCTTGCTTACGATTCGAATAAAGGGATCTGTTACTATCTGTATTCGAAGCGCTAGAATAAACAAGAGGAGGCGAACAAGTCATGCCAGTTAAGTTCGACCGCGCGGGTGGGTCGCGAGTTGACAGTGGGTGCGAAAATTGATTAACTGTGAAGCGTGTGGAGGCGTTCGGCCTAGCTGCACTTGAAGGTTAACCTGAAAAAAGATGCAAAGTCCCGTAGCTAATCGAAAGTCAATGAACAGAGTCGCCCTCGAAGACGGTTTAGTAGGCTATCGTTGTCCTGAGTCCGAAGGGGTTTTCCTACCGATTGATTCTTATTTTCGATGGCTTTCTCGACAGTTGGAGAGATTGCCTAAGTTGCCGGTTGCCTCAGAAGAGGTGCAAGAAGCATCTCAAGACTCTGGTGCAGCGAAGATTTGTCCCGAATCAGGACAGATCATGCAGCGATTCAAGGTTGGGCATGGTTTTGACTTCTATCTCGACCGTTCTCCTTCTGGTAGCATTTGGATGGACCAAGGCGAATGGGAGTCACTGCGGAAGCATCAGTTTCACGATGAATTACATCTGGTTTTCACGACTCCATGGCAAAAGAAGGTGAGAGATGAGGCGATGTCCGCCATGCGGTCCGATTTACTTGCTGCCAAGCTAGGGCCCGAACTTTTAGCGAAGATCGAATCGTTGAAGAATGAGTTACAGGGCCATGAGTCGCGATCTTTGGCGCTAGCGTACCTGATCAGCTAGTGAAACTGGGCGAGCAAGTGGTATCATTCAAATCCGGTTACGTTGCTGGGTCTCTCGTTGACAGGCAGGAGTAAAGTTGTAGAACTTTGTGAAAGTGCGTTGAGTCGGTCGGATTTGGTGCATGGAAACGTTCTGCTATAAATGAATGCACGATTCGGTATTTTAATTTTCTTTATTCTGTCGCTCCCATTTGCAACTGGAGCAACAATATTTACCAATCTCCCAAACGACGAAGGGGTATCTTCGAGAGTGGAAATTGATCAGGGTTTCGCCAAGGTTGTTATTTCAACGCCGTCTGGTTTTGCAGCGCCTTCAATAGAGTTTGAATCGTTGCTTGGATATTCTTCTGATCTTTTGGTATTCCAAATTACAAATGCTCCCCTAGTAACTCTACCATCGCCGCCATTTTCGATAGGAGATATCGATTTTCCTGCTACGTCATCGAGACTAGTTTTCGAGCAAGAATTCTCCTTGACTGAGATGCAGGAGGATCTGTTTTCGAGGCTAGATTCAACCCTTTTACGATTTTCAGGGGCGTACGCATCTGAGGTGTTTCTTCTTACCGCTTCTTCTGTTCCCGAACCAGGTTTCTTCATGCTGATTACCTTAGCCTCTGTGACAGCGCTCTGTTTACGTAGAAGAACTGTAATGAGATATCAAGCATGAAGAACAAGTTATGATAGCTAAGTTCGACCATATCGGTGGGTCGCGAGTTGACAGTGGATGCGGAAATTGATTAACTGTGAAGCGTGTGGAGGTGTTCGGCCTAGCTGCACTTGAAGGGTCGCTTTAAAACGAGGAAGTATTTTGTGGTTCTATCCGTGTTTGCCTTCAGCGGGCAAGTTACCTCAGAGGAAAGAGTGCAAATAGCTAGCTGGAAGGATAGCTCAGTCCATACGGGAGGTTTTGCAGACGAAGGCGCACTTAAAAAATGGGTGGTAAATTGCCTGGGGGGAGGAGCGGTCCAGAAGCTCACTCTAGATGGGAGATTTTTTTCGTGTCTATACGTAGATTCACTAGCGGTGCTCCCGATACGGAAGTCTGTTTTTGGAGCAGCTCTTGGAAATCGGAGAAGTTAAAGCCTTTTTCTGATTATTCCTAGTCAGGCTAAGGATATCAGAATTGAGTCAACCGAGAGAGGAATTGAAGTGAAGGCGTTCAGCAAGAAAGCCAAGGGATTTTCATATTCGACAGAAAGCATTGGGAAGATGGGTCTTATAGGAAGGACTCAAAACACTTCGACCTGTTTCCTGAGTATGGGGAAGGCGACAACGCGATCTGGATCTTGGTGAAAGAGGAGGGTGCGATTGATCCTGTTGGAGCGGCTGAGCTGCGCAAGAAGTATAAGAGGGAATTCGCGAAGCCTTCTCGAAAAGATGCAGTAATCCATCTGAAGGGGAAGAAGGAAAGGTCGCAGAGCGGATGGCAATGGAATGTGTTTGTGGACGGGGAAGAAAAGGGAGAACAAGTCGGTGAACACTAATCGGATACTGTTCCAGAGTCGAAGTCTGAGGGTAAAGAGAAATCTAATACTGAAGCGAGGGTGCGTTTTCAGTAGTGGGGTGGCAGGCTTCGGGCGTTTGATTTGGCATGATGTGTTTCGCGCTTTTATTTAATTTTCCTTTAAGGGTAATTAGTCAAAAATAAATGAACAAGGCGCAGCAGCTGAAAAACTAATATGTGGTGGGGGTTTTGGGAGCAATATGAAATCTCTCCTTGTTTCATGAGTAGTTGTGTTCTAGTTTGATATTGATATGAAATTTGCAATTTTGAGTAGGTTTGTTGCGGTTTGTGAGCGACATGGAATTCCGGAAATTCATTCCAAAGTGGTCTTTCAACATTTGGTCGCGAAGTATTCTGAGCCGCATCGAGCTTATCATAATTTAGATCACATTGAGCGCATGCTTCGGTTATTTACAGAGTATGGTATTCCTGATGATGAGGTTGAGCTTGCGATTTGGTTTCACGATGTGATTTACGATCCCAATGGGAAGCACAATGAAAGGAAAAGTGCGGATTACTTTTTGGCTCACTTGGGAGGAT
>CAZUEC010000321.1:0-3084 GCA_964618865.1 uncultured Roseibacillus sp.
TATCTAAACTAGGGCCACTCACTTGCTCCCATTGATAGGATAAATTTTCGCCCAACGAATCCCCTCCCTCAAGAAGAAGAGTTTGACCAGTTTGAGCAACCGTAGTCACCACCGGTCTCGCCAAAACAAGCCCAGAGCGATCCAAGGGAGGAATCGTCACCAACGCCGCCGAGGCCGCAGGAAGCTCCAAAGCATAAATCCCTTCCGCATCAGGTGTCACCATCTCACTCGTAGGAGTTCCATTGGGAACCGGTCCATTCACCCCATCCCAAGTTAAACCACCAAGAGTAATTCCACTCGTCGCATCCACACTTGGGCTCAATAGCCTCACTGCGGTAGCCACATCAGTCGAGCCTGGTAACAGCACCCTCGCTCTTCCTGAATCATCCAAATCCTTATTAACGAGGAGAACATAAAGAAAGCCATCCTCATCTCGAGTCACCCAAGCCCGAACATTACTGTTCGTAATTTGCTCGCTCTCAACCAACACTCGATTATTGCCCGCAGTTTGCGCGAACATCTCCATCCCATAATACATCGGAAAGACCGTACTGCTCCAACTACCCTGATTACTCAAATCCTCCACACTCAAAAAAGGAGCATAGAAACCTGTTCGGATAAAAGGAACAAACACCGCTTCCACCCCTTCAGCAACCCAAGCAAAAGTAGCATCCAAAAACCAAAGAGCCGAAGCAAAGGTATTACTAGAACCATCGGTTCCACCACAAGAAGCTGTATTGTGCTCATTGATCCAAAAGGGCAAACCTGCCTCATTCGCATCCGCAATGAACTCCGTAAAAAGACTCGCTTGCTGAATCGAACTCCTATCATTCAAAAGGTTTTCAACACTAGCAAACCGAACACTATTAGGATTTGTCGTGCAATCCGAAGTGGGATAACGATTCTGCGAAATCGCGCCAACACGCGTGCCTAGAGCATCAATGTACTCAGGAAGGCGTAAGGTCCAATCTGGATCATCTTCAATACGATTTCTAAAGAGAGTCATCGTCGGGCCGATAATAGGCCGAGTAGTATCGACCAAAGTCTCAAACCGAGTGAAAAAACCATCACTCTCCACAATCATCTCATCGAAATCATAACTTTCCGGACGACGATCATTAGCAACATAACGATTAGGTTCATTCCCCAACTCAAAAGCAAGAATCTGTTCCTCATTAATATTATCAAGAACCCCATTGGCCATATCCTCAAAAAGAGTCGGCACTTCAATACTCGCATTAATGCCAAAAAGACCTTGGCTTCCGGTAGTTTCTAACACTATTTGCACCGACTCTAACAGACCAGGAGTGAGCTCATGCTCAATTCCCGGTGGTCGAGTCAGGTTACTCGGATTGTACCAAGTCTCACTCACCGAGCCTCCACCAAAACGTAAAGGAACGGATCCTTGATGTTGCGCCAACCGTTGCATGAAAGGAGCAAAATGAGGATTTAAGCGACTAGGATTTCTTCCCACTAAACCTGATAAATTACTATAGAAGAGACCAAAACCGACAAAAGACTCAGGCACCTCGAGCATCGCAGGAGAACTCGGCTCCAAAGCAACTGAAATGACATCGCCAGACTCAAGAGGCGGCGGAACTGGGCTCGCTTGCAGACCAAAAGGAAACCAAGAACTAGCAGTCAGCAAAAATAGGGCTTTGAAGCGAAATGCCTTCATAATAATGGGTGATTAATGATGCTTTTAAGAGCAATTAGACTAAAAGAAAAATTATAATCCCCAAGGCTTAAAAATTATAAGAATTCTAAATATTTTTAGATCCATACTAGTAAACTACTTCAAATATCTTTCTGTCAAAAATTGCGTGAACGTAAGCTAGACCGTTTTCCAAAAGTTCGTTCGTTTATCGCCGAGAGAGAATTTCTTGAGGGCAAGGCGCGAGAAGGGAGTTGGTCGGGACCAATGACCGCCGAGCAACGCTGCCATCGAGAAATTCTCTCCGGAATTTGACGATTTCCTTTCGGAGAAAGCTGACTTTCAAACCTTAAAAAAACTCGATAGACCAATAGACTTTTGAAAAATGGTCTAGCTTATTGAAAATAAATGCCTTCACAGTGGTTCATCAGGGACAAGTCACTTTAAAATCCCGAAAATCTGCATAGGTATTTTTCGTACTCGCCCACTCCTGAGTACCGCCTCCAAAAAAGGTCGAAAAGAAAAGCCCCTCGATCCGCAAACGAGAGCTCGTTCGATAGAACATCGCCTGCTCATTGATCACCAGCTTACCATCAAACCACATCCGTAACTGCCCATTCCATTTCTTTGGATCATTGAGAACAACTTGCTGTCTAACCAAGTGCCACTTTCCAGGCTGAAACCGAAAAGACTTTTTCCCAATCTCAGGTGCACTCCCGCCATCAACTGGAAGATAAGCTTTAATTTCTCCGTAGCCCCCTTCTCTCCAATGTAGGCGAGTTGAAAACCCATTATCTCCAGTAGGGTAGTCTTTCCCCGAAATCGAATCGCCTCCGAAAAACCCAGGCAATTTCCCTCCCTTTACAAAATCAAAGCCTTTCGCAAAACGAACAGCATAAGTAAGAGTCGCCTTCTCAGCTCCCTTCTTTGGAAAAACAGGCACCGAGGTTAAGAACTGCGCTCCTCCTTCAGGCAAACCTAACTTCCGAGACAAAGTCCGAGTCGCACTTCCTTTCGGATAGAAAACACGGAGAACACCCGATTCAGATTTTGGAGCAACAATACGAACATCCTTAAGCCCGAAGTGCCTCTTCGAGCGCACTTGCCACTCTTGCGACCATTGCTCCGATCCAAAGGACCCCTTCCACCCCCCCTCACTCATCGCAGAAGACCATGGCATCAGAACAACCATCAATCTGAAAACAATCCCGCTCATCTTAATTGGTCAATTCTACTAGGAACACCACAAAGATAAACAGCAGCAGATAAGAAAAACCCATCTGAAGCTTAGGAACAATTGCCTGAAAGAAATCTTCCTTCGCTTGGCCCGAATCTTTACTTCGATGAGAAGACCATTTTTGGCGATGTAGATGATAAAGAGTATAAGACTTCACCATACTCCCACCCCACTGCGTGTATAGTAATAATGG
>CAZUEC010000322.1:0-3084 GCA_964618865.1 uncultured Roseibacillus sp.
CCCTCGAGGGGATATTGGTGACGGCGTTCGAAGAGGTGGGAATCGTGGGAGCGGACCTTGAACGGGTGTCGGTGGTGGCGGCTTCGGATATTCGCCATGGTGATTACCAATCGAATGCGGCGATGATGTTGGCGAAGGGGGTCCAAAAACAGCCTCGGGTTCTGGCGGAAGAGGTGCTGGTGAAGGTGGAAGCTGAGCTGTCTGGGAAGGCGAAATGTTCGTTGGCTGGGCCGGGGTTTATTAACTTTAAGTTGGAGCCGAGCTTTTTTGCGGAACATCTTCGCAAGATTCTGAATGATGAGAGAGCTGGTGTTTCACAAGTTGCTAATCCAAAGAGGATAATCATTGATTTTTCCGCTCCAAACGTAGCGAAGCCAATGCATGTGGGGCACATTCGTTCGACGGTGATTGGGGAGTCTTTGGCACGGATTACGAGTTTTTTAGGGCATGAGGTGATTCGTGATAATCACATTGGTGATTGGGGGACGCAGTTCGGGATGGTGTTGTGGGCTTGGAAGAAGGAGTTGAATGAGGAGGCTTTGGGTCAGGAGCCGCTGAAGGAGTTGTTACGGCTTTATCGTTTGGGAAGTCGTTCTTCGAAGGGGGAGGAGGCTATTGCGGATCTTTGCCGGGCAGAATTGGTGAAGTTGCAGGCTGGGGACGAGGAGAATACGGCTATTTGGCAGCGCTGCATTGAGCTTTCGAAAAAGGGGTTGAACGAGATTTATGATCGTTTGGATGTGAGTTTTGATCATTGGTTAGGAGAGAGTTTTTATAATGATCGGTTGGCTCCACTTGTGGATGAGATGGAGGCCAAAGGGATGGCGCGCGAGAGTGAGGGTGCGATTTGTGTTTTCTCTGCAGGAGAATTAGCGCCCAAGAAAGATCCGTTTCTGAAGATGACGAAAGAAGGGGTGGAGGATTATCCTTTCATTATTCGGAAAAAGGACGGTGGTTTCAATTACGCGACGACTGATATTGCGACGATTGATTACCGGCTAAAGGAGTGGGAGGCGGAAGTGATTTGGTATGTGGTCGATTTTCGTCAGGAGGAGCATTTTGCACGTTTGTTCGAGGTGGCTAGGCGTCGGGGTTGTGAGGCTGAGTTGGAGCATGTCAAGTTTGGGACTATTCTGGGTAAGGATGGGACGCCTCTGAAAACTCGGGCTGGCGATTTGCCGCAGTTAGAAGATGTGATTAACGATGCGGTGGAGGCCGCTCGGAAGTCGGTTGCGGAGAAAAGTTTTCTGGAAGATGAAGGGGAGAAGGAAGAGTTAGCGGAGTTGATCGGATTGAGTGCGATTAAATTCATGGAGCTCTCTCATCGTCGAGAGTCGGACTATATGTATGACCTTGAGAAGATGGTGGCGTTGGAAGGTGATACTGCGCCTTATCTGCAATACAGTTATGTGCGTTGTCGGAGTATTTTCCGGAAGTTGGAGGAGGAGGTTGAGTTGGGAGGAGTGGATTTGATTTTGGAGGATGAACGAGAGATTCATTTGGCGCGGATGATTGCTCGATTTGGAGAAGTGGTGCCGCAGGTGTTAGAAGAGCTTCGTCCTAATGTGTTGGCCAGTTATCTTTTGGAGTTGGCGCGGGCTTATCATTCTTTTTTCCAAAGTTGTCCGGTTCTGAAGTCTGAGGGGGCGACGAAGGGGTCGCGCTTGACGCTTTGTGAGTCGACGGCGCAGGTATTGAGATTGGGGCTGGGACTGTTGGGAATTGGGGTGCCGGAGAAGATGTAGAGGGGTTGGGACTGTTGTTTTTCTCAGAATAAGCGATGAGGGCGGGCTTGTTGGTGGAGCATTCCTACCGAGAGGGGGGAAATATGAGGCTCGCAAGTCTGGCTTTGTTCTCGAAAAGGCAGTAGTGTGTTCGACTCTTGAGACGGGAGTCTTTAATTTCATGAAAGGTTCAGAAAATAAACTTTTGGTTGTCGGCCACCGGAATCCCGATACCGATGCTATTTGTTCTGCCATAGGTCAGGCTGAACTGTTGAGAATGACTGGTTCGGAAGCGGAGGCTATTCGCTGTGGAGAGGTGCCGTCGCGTACGGCTTGGGTTTTGGAGAAATCTGGTTTGGAGACTCCACGGTTGGTGACTGATGTGCGAGTGACGGCGGGGCAGATCGCGAGGCGGGAAGTGATTTCGGTTTCGACGGAAGATACTTTTTTGAATGTTTATCGGCGGATGTTAGCTAGCGGAGTAAAGAGTGTGCCGGTGGTGGATGAGGATGGAGAGGTGCAGGGGTTGTTGCGTTATCTCGATCTCTTGAAGTTACTTCTGCCAGCGCAGATGGAGGGAATTGCGGTGAGGACGGTGCAAGCAAACTTGCATAAGATTTGTACGACTTTGCAAGGGGAGTCGGTGGGTGCTCCTTGTGAAGATGGTGAAGAAGAGGAGATTCATCTGTTAGTGGGAGCTTCGAGTGAAATCACGGTGAAGAAGCGTCTGAAAGCGGCGCAGGATGAAGGAGTGGTTGGAAGTTATCTTGTGATTTGTGGGGACCGGCCAGGGGTGCAGGAGTATGCTATTGAGCATGGGGTGCGAGTGTTGGTGGTGACGGGAGGATTTGGGGTTGCGCCGGAGTTGTTAGCTATTGCTCGAAAAAAGGGAGTGGCGGTGCTACTGGTCAGTCTTGATACTGCAAGTGTTGCTAAGTTGATCCGCTGTTCTCGTAAGGTGAGTTGCATGGTTTCGGGAGACTTTATGGTGGTGGAAGAGGGGGAAGTGGTTTCTCGGTTGAGAAAGTGTCTTTCGACTGAGAATCAGGATTTGTTTCCGGTTGTGAAGAAGGGGACTCAGATTATGGTGGGAGTTCTTTCTAAGTCAGATTTGGTGGAACCCAAGCGGCCTCGTTTGGTGTTAGTGGATCACAATGAATTTGCGCAAGCGGTTACGGGGGTGGATGAGGCGGAAATTTATGAGGTGATTGATCATCATCGGCTGGCGGGAGATTTGAATTCGCGGGAACCGATTCGTTTTCTGAATGAGCCGGTTGGCTCGACTAGTACTTTGGTGGCACGGAAGTTTCTTCATCGTGATTTGGAGCCTTCGGCAGGGGTAGCGATGTGTCTGTGTGCA
>CAZUEC010000323.1:0-3067 GCA_964618865.1 uncultured Roseibacillus sp.
GCGCTATGTCTTCGAGAGCGAGCGTGATGAGGTGTCGCGGTGAGGATTAGCGAGACTTTTGAAAAAGGTCTAGGTGCTGGGTCTAGGTGCTGGGGCTGTTGGAATTGATCTTCCAATTGTAGGGTAGAAATTGAATTTTTTTATGCTTTGGGAGTGGCTGTTCGCGGTATTGGTTGATGAAGGGGATGAGGTTTTCGCGACCGCCGAAATCGGGAGCGTACCAGTCAAAGATCTGAGAAAGTTTGATTTTATTTTGAGTTTCTTCGAGGGCGTAGGAGTTCTGGTTTAAAAATTCGGTGGTGAGTTGTTGTAGAGTTTGATCGAGGTCTTGTGCGCGAAAGGGTTGGTGATGAAGGGGAGGACAGGAACGGCTGGCACAGTTCAGAGCGAAGTGAATGCGAGGTTCTGAGAATTTTTTTCGAATGACTTTGTTTTCAAAGTGGAGAAGGCTGAGCTTTTGACCTGAAATAGAAATTGCTTTTTTGTGGAAGAAGAGGAGGTTGCTATTGAGAGGGCCTTGGTTTGGCCAATCAGCTAAGATGCGTTGGAGAACCCATGAGTTGTAGGCATTGAGGTGCCAAGCGAGAGCTTCTTTTTCTTCGCTGGGAGGTTGATGATTTGCGTAGAATTGAGTGACTTGTTCGAGTTTTTCTAAATCGGAGGGGGTTTGAGCCCAATTCTGATAGCGGACTCCTTGGGGGGTTACGTATTTTGATAATAGAGAAGCATAGGATTGCGGAGCAGATGTGCGAGCGATGGAGAGGGTTGTGCTTTCTTTTTGTGAAGTGTGATGGCTGCACGAATGGAGGATGAGTGCGAGAAGGGGGAGGAGATATCTAACAATGAGAACGTGTTTCATGCTTTGGTGACTTCTTTTTTGAGCTGTCTTTTATCGAGAGTAGAACGAAGTTCGCTGGCGTTCATTTCGCACATGGAAATTATTTCTCCATCAACGGATAGTTTAAAGACGCAGGCATCTAGGCGTTCTTTTCCCTCTTCGGTTGTCAATTCATGAGGGGACATGAAGTTGTGAACGACTAAAAGAAAGGGGTGGATTTTGGGGAGGCAGCGTGCTTTGACGCAAGCTTGTGAGAGCTGTTTGAGACGGTTGCTTTCTGCCTTTAATCTCTTAAGACCCCATTGTATGCCGTGAGTGAAGAGGTTTGGGTTGTGGAGAAAGGTGCGGATAACTACGTGAACATTTTTCCACCAAGGAGCAGTCCAATCCAATTCGCCGTCAAAATGCTCCATGGCATGGGAAAACATGCTGGCGTCATCTTCGTTATCTTTCCGCAAGCCTTCGAAGATGAAGTGTTCATCTTTTACTCGGGTTACGATCAGGGGGACGACATTATTGCACTTGGGGTGACCGTAGAGGAGGGGTTGGGGATTGAAGGATCTTCGTGCGGCAGTGTAGATGTGTTTCCAGAGTTCACTATTTAAGATGGCGGTGCTGTGAGTCTTTCGAGTTCGGCCTACGTCGGCGACGGGTTGAAAGCTGAGTAAGCGAAAGGCATCTGAATTTTGGAAAAACCAAGCCATGACTTCGGTCATTCCCTGAAGGTTTTGGTTGGTGACGGTGACGGTTGAGGCGGCATGGAGAGGGAGGCCGGTTTCTTTACGAACCCATCGAATGAGATCGGCGGAGGCATCGCGGACATAATGAAGTTCTTCTTCAGAGGTGATGCCTTTGGTGTTCGGTCTTCCTCGTTGAGTGGTGTCAATGTGGATACTTACTTTGCGAAGTCCATAGTCTTTGACGAGAGATTTGAGGTATTCGGGTTCTTCGAGGAAGCGTTGACCGTGACTCATGACCATTAGGTCGAGTCCGATGGAGCGACCATAGTGGACGATGCGACCAAGGTCTTTGAGAGGGAGAAGGGTGACTTCACCAGCAGTGATTTGGACTTTGCCACCATGGCCAAGTTCTGCTCGAAGGTGGTCGAGTTGTTCTTGAACTTCTTCGAATGGTAGTGGTTCGGTTTTGTTTGCTTCGGGTCCTAAGTAACAGCAGGTACAGGAGAAATTGCACTTCTCCATTACGTGATGGGTCGCGCCACAGGCCACAGCGGTTCGACCGGCCATCTGGGTCGTTGTTTTTGTGGTTTGAGGTAAGGTACGCCAACGGTTCTGCAGAAGGTTTTTAAGTTCTTCTCGATCGGCAGAGTGATTTTGAGGCACGGGAGGATGAATTATTGGATGAGGTGGGTTTCCGGATAAGCAGAATGCCATCCGAACCAAAAAGCATTATGGGAGGGATAGCGAGCTAGTTTTTTCCCTTCTCCATTGGTTAAAGCATCTTCGGAGAGTTGCCATTCTTGTCCTTGATCATCTTGGATGGTTTTATTTTGGTCCCACTTGACGAAGGTGTGTTCATTGGTTTGGTAAACTCTTGAGGCTCCGGATTTGTCGGTTAGGATTAGGACTTTCGTTTTTTTATGTTGGTGATGATAAAGGTTTTTTTTCGCGAGTAATTTAGGAGAGAAGGCGACTTTATCTTTTGGTTTAGGTCCAAAACGAAGAGCTAAGATAGAGCTTTTATTTTTTAGTCGTTTGTCCTTTAACTTGTTCGGGACATCAAACATGAGTTTGTCGGTGGCGAAGTAGCTTTGGTAAGCGATTCCTTCTCCGTAGTTGCGTTGATGTCCAGTTTCTAAGGAGAGAACGGTGCTCTCGGGATGGCGTTTTCTCCATTCTCCCCAAGTCGAAGTGACGACCGTGAGAGGTTTTAATTGAATTCCTTTTCCAACAAGGGGGCCAAGGACTGGTTTGCCTTCAATGGTGGACCACATCGACTTGGTGCTGTGATCGTACATGAGTTTGTTCGATCGGTATAAGAATCCACTCGTGCCAAGTTCGTAGTGTTTTCCTTTTAACTTGGTATCGTAGGCAATCATGGAGCCACATAAGGTGCAATAAACGCCGTTGATGGAGCGATCGCCGATTTGGTCTTTGACCATCTCGTGCCATGCAAGAATGCGCTTTGGGTAGGCGCGGGCTTTGCCATTAAAGTAAACGCCGAAGATGACGTCGCTGTCGCGGAGGTATGTCGCTTCGGATGCGGGGA
>CAZUEC010000324.1:0-3064 GCA_964618865.1 uncultured Roseibacillus sp.
AAACGAACGAACTTTTGGAAAACGGTCTAGAGAGCTAGTTCAACTGGGTCATGTTACCGGTTAGATTCGCGCATTGGGGTGAGCTATGGTTGATTGCTGGTGATGGAGGTTGCGAAGGAGTTGGATGAGTTATTGAGTAGGGGAGTGCGGCAATATGTGGTTTGTGGAGGGGCTCGAAATGCTCCTATTTTGGAGTGGCTGGGACAGCTTGAAGGGGCGGAGGTGTATTCGCATTTTGAGGAACGAGGGGCAGGTTTTTTTGCTCTCGGTCGGTCGATGGTGACGGGGGAACCGTGTGCGGTGGTGGTGACGAGTGGGACTGCGGTGGCGGAATTGTTACCGGCAGTGGTGGAGGCTTTTTATCAATGTCGTCCGTTGGTGGTGATTTCGTCGGATCGGCCAGAGCGATTTCGAGGTTCAGGTGCGCCTCAAGCAATTGAACAGGAGGGTTTATTTGGGCAGTATGCAGCTCAGCGCATTTCTTTCTGGGAGGGAAGGGGGCCTCTTCATCTCAATTTGCCTTTTGAAGAGGAGGAGAAATTAGCTTCTCCAGGTCGTGTGGAAGAGTATTTTCAGCCGCGGGCGTCCTTTCATGTGGCGCCGTTGGCTCAGTGGCTCCGGAAGGGAATTTTCAAAGGTTTAGTGGTGTTGGTTGGGGGGTTGGATGAACAGGAGAGGGAGGAGGTTTTCTATTTTTGTCAAAATTTAGGTGCTCCTGTGCTGGCTGATGCGACGAGTGGTTTACGTGAGGCTTTGGGAGAGCTTTGTTTGGTAGATGGTGATCGGATTTTAGCCGCAGCGCCTCCCGGGAAGGTGCTGCGGATTGGGGAGGTGCCTGTGGGCCGTTTTTGGCGAGATTTAGAAAATCTAACAGAGACGGAAGTTTTTTCGATAACGCGAAGTGGGTTTACGGGATTGGCACGAGAAAGTGATCTCGTTGTTGGAGAGCCGGCTCGGGTTTTGCGAGGATTGGGAGAGGTGGATGAAGTGGGGGATGTGTTAGAGTATTTTCCACAGGGGCGTCGGAGGGAGAATCAAGGAGATGAGTTATTAGAAGCTTATCCTGATTCGGAGCCTTCTTTGGTGAGGGAGTTATCGCTTTATGCGGCGCATGCGGATTCGATTTTTTTGGGAAATAGTCTTGCGATTCGGGAATGGAATGATTTTGCGCAGCGGGCACAGCCTATTACTTTGGTGCGGGCTTGTCGGGGGGCCAATGGGATCGATGGTCAGCTTTCTGCTTGGTTGGGGGCTACGGTGGAAGAGGGTAAGGCGTGGGGGGTGTTTGGAGATGTGACGGTGTTGTATGATTTGGCGGCGCCTCATTTATTAAGTCAGGTGGAAGCAGAAGAGCGGGTGTTGGTGGTTTTAAATAATGATGGGGGTCGTATTTTTGAGCGTTTACCTCGTTTGCGGGGGATGAATGAGAGGGTGAGTCAATGGATGACGACTCCCCATGGTCGCACTTTGGAGCATTGGGCGAAGATGTGGGGTTTAGGATATCACCGCATTGGGTGTCGGGAGGATTTCGATGGTTTGGAGGCTTCCTTGCAGGCGACTACGGTGGTGGAGGTGGTGCCGGATGCCAGTCAGACCGAAAGGTTTTGGCAGGACTGGGTTTGAAGGTTTTGGAGGAGGCTTATTTTTTTTGCCACTTGGTGACAAGAGCGACGGTCCATTGGAATTTGCGCGCTGTTTCTCGAATTAGGAAGGGTTCGTTTGCTTCGTCGAGGAGTTGAAAATTCTCTGAGAGGGTGGTTTTGAGCCATTCGACGGTGCTGCCTTGAGGCCAGTTCTCGGATGGGGTGAATTCGTCTAACCAAGTGCAGGGAGTGGCGAGGACGAGTTCGCCACCGGGGTTGAGGAGGCTGGTGAGTCTGGTGAGAAATTTTTCGGGATGAGTGAGACGACAAATGAGGTTAGCGGCTAAGATGCGATCGAAGGTGCCGAGGTCATTGCGTAGGTTCATGGCATCTCCTTGTTCGAATTGGCAATGAGAGGGGGCAACTCCTTCGGGTAAGGAAACGTCGAGAGTGGTGTTTTGGTGGGCCTCTTCGAGTCGGGAAATGGTTTGGGTTTTTTCTTTAATCTCTTCTGCGGCTTTTACGAAGGCATGGGAGAAGTCGATTCCGATGACTTCTTGGCAAGAGCGGGACATTTCGTATGTGGAGCGTCCTACGGCGCAGCCGACATCGAGTCCGCGTGGGACTTGGTTTTGGGAAAAGTGACTGACGACTCGGACGGGGTAGTCGAGGGCTTCGCGAGGGCCGAATTTCCAAGGAAGGATTTCTTGAGGTTTGGCGAAGTGGAAGAGGAGGTACTCGGCGAGGATTTTGTCGGTTTCGTAGACGTTCATGAGGTTAGGCTGGGGATTTGGGAGCAAGAGCTGATTCAGATCGTTGCGAGACACTGAGGGGCATGACGAGCATGCGGTATCTGGGGCCGGATTGGTTTGGGGTCAATTTCCAAGTTTTGACTCAACGGGAGAAGTTGGGCCAAGGTCTTTTTGTTGTGGGTGGTATAAGAGTGAACGATGTAGCCGTTTCGATTGGATTGAGGACCAGACCATAGACGAGGGATTTGCGTTCGGATTTAAGGTTCTTGAAATCGGCTTTGGTGGGGATGGGAATTGAGATTCCCAGTTAATGAATCCTGCTGGTTTTGCCGATTGTTGGCCGATTGTTGATAACTGGTTGTTAAAGGGGAAAGCATGACTCCAATGCTCAAAAGTATGCTCGTGGTGCGTTGTCTGCAGGTTAAGATGATTTCGAAATTGCGTCGATGATGAATCGGCTGGGGCGGAAGTTTTCGATGATGGTTTCCTGCTTGTTATCGCGGTTCATGCGTACTTCTTTGACGTTGAAGTTGGGCGTTTTGTGAGGAGCAAAGAGGATGTCATCATGGGTTGAGTTTTCGTGCTTTTTAAACATGTCGGGAACGATGTCTCCTCCCAAATGGTCGTCGCGCCCGGTGGCGAGGTGGCAAGTGCCGAGGACTTTTTCATCCTGAATATCCTGATAGGAAACAGGAAGAACTTGGGTGCCGAAGCCGAGTTCTCCTAAGG
>CAZUEC010000325.1:0-3059 GCA_964618865.1 uncultured Roseibacillus sp.
ATACCAAAAGCAGACTTTGACCATCCTCGTTCCCATCACCATCGTCAAGCCAGCATCATAAACAGAGCTGTGAGGATTACCCACCACATCTTGCAACACAAGAGGGTCATCGGAATATTCCATAATTCCCTTAAGCGCTCCAGCAGCAGCCGCTTTGAAAGCCGCATCAACAGATTCAACGGTCACGTCTTCTTTCACAGTGCACACAAAGTCAGTCAAAGACCCCGTCGGAGTTGGCACTCGGAAAGAACCACCAGTCAGCTTTCCATTCAACTCAGGAATCACCAAGCCAATCGCCTTAGCCGCACCAGTAGAAGAAGGAACAATATTGATCGCCGCAGAACGTGCTCGGCGGAGATCTCCATGAGGAGCATCGAGGAGACGCTGGTCACCAGTATAAGAATGAATTGTGCTCATCATTCCCTCAACAACTCCGAAGCTGTCGTGAAGAACTTTCACCAAAGGAGCAAGACAGTTCGTAGTACAAGAAGCATTAGACACGATATTGTGCTTAGCGGCATCATACTCGTTATCGTTAATTCCAAGGCACATTGTCAGATCAGGATCTTTAGCTGGAGCCGAGATCAAAACTTTTTTCGCGCCCGCCTCTAAGTGCTTGGAAGAACCAGCACGGTCTACGAAGAACCCAGTAGATTCAAGGACCACATCCACACCCCATTCAGCCCATTTGAGATTAGCTGGGTCACGCTCCGCAGAAGCGTGAATCTTATGACCATTCACAATAATTGAATCATCATCATAACTCACTTCTCCATCAAAAATTCCCTGGCTGGAATCGTATTTAAGGAGATGCGCGAGAGTTTTATTATCAGTAAGGTCGTTAATTGCAGCGACACTGGTGAGTTCGCCTTTTTCAGCGAGTGAACGAAGGACCATTCGTCCGATGCGTCCAAATCCATTAATTCCGTATTTTGCCATAGAATGAGCAGTTTGTAATTGAGGGTCCCGCACTCGAATTAGCCCGACACCGCAGGCGATTTACCGGACATGACCCTCAGCGTCAACCCCTCGACCGCTCAAGCATGTCAAAAAGAAGCACCAAACCCTCCAATTCATTACTTTTCCGACATCTTTAAACCCGAAAAAAGACCTCCCAAGCTCAAAACTACCTTCCGAAGCCCGCTCGCAAATCCTGAACACTCGTCGCCCGCAAAAAGAGTGCCAGCGCTCCAAAAGCGGAAACTCCCGTCCCCACCAAAAGAACCATCGCAATCACCCGTCGCCACCAGTCCCCTTCAAACCAGATGCTCAACCCCCGAGCGGCAAAGAAAAGCACCACCCCCATCAGCAAACTAGCCAGCACAATACGCCCAAGCTTGAAAACAGTCCTCTCCGTCAGCGTCACAAACCCCTGCAACCCTCTCCAGAGCATGAAAACATTGACCCACGCCGCCACCGAAGTCGCCACCGCAAGTCCAACATGACCCAACCAAGGGAAAAGAAACAGGCTCACCACCACATTCACCAAAACCATAATCACCGCCATTTTCATCGGATTCTTCGTATCTCCCTTCGCAAAGTAACCAGGTTGAAGCACCTTAATGAGCACATAACCCGGTAATCCCACTCCAAAGGCAGCCAAAGCCCGACCAGTCTGAATCGCATCCGCTCTCCCAAATTCACCCCGCTGAAAAAGCCCCACAATCAACTCGGTAGGCACAACCATCATCGCCACCGCAGCGGGCAAAGTCAGCAACATTCCCAATTCCACTCCTCGTGAGATCGTCTTCCCTGCCTGGCGCTCCATCCCTCCCTGCAATTGCCTCGTCACCTCCGGCAATAAAACCACCCCCAAAGCAATCCCAATCATTCCCAAAGGCAATTGATAAACCCGATCCGAATAATACAAATAGGACACTGCTCCCGGCTGAAAGGAAGCAATAATACCACCAATCAAGAGATTGATCTGCTGCACACTCGCAGCCGCCACTCCCGGCCCCATCAGCGTAAATAGCTTCTTCATGTCAGGATCCATCTTAGGAATCGTGACCCTCATAGGAGCGCCCTTACTTCGACACGTCATCCAAAGAGCTCCCAATTGAAGAAATCCCGCAAGAGCGACCCCCCAAGCCAAAGTCTCACCTGGAAGCCACTCCTGCCACCAAACCAAACCTAGCGAAACCAGAAACACTATATTCAAAATAATCGGCGCCGCAGCCGGCATTCCAAAAATGCGAAACGTATTGAGAACACCACTCAAATGCGCCGCTAAAGCCATGCATAAGAGATAAATAAACATGATGCGGGCCAACTTAACCGTCTTATCAAAAGTCCCCGGATCATTGCGATAAAGCTTCACCTTGCCCTTCCCCGACACCTTCCCCGCAAAGTAATCAACTCCTCGTCCCGCCTTACCAGTCGGTCGTCCAAACTTCATTGTCCGCACTTTCTCCATTGGCGTATAAACGCCATCTCGGTAAGCCACCCGCTCCACCACAAAAGAATTCCTGCGAATCGCACCATAAAATTCCTTCTGCAGCTCCTGTTCTTTCTTCCCTAATTTCTCATCAACCACGAATGGCCCCATAAAAGTCCGATAACGCTTCTCAGATTTCGTCAGCTCCGTTTCAGGCCGCGTCAAAAAGATCTGCTTCACCTTTCCCTTTTTCCCAAAAACCGCCCCCAGTGACTTCTTCGTCGTTTTTTCAAAAGAAACCCCTTCCATTCTCAGCGTGGCACCTTTCTCCAATTCCAGAAAAGCCGCTTTTGCCCCCTTTAACTTCAAAGTCACCGCTTGCGGCTTCTCATTGAGCTCGATTGTCTGATCCGCTTTGAACCCCGGCACCACCAAATTCATCAAAAGAGGCATCGCAGGAATTGCAACGAGAGTAAAAACCCCCAAAACCAGCAACAACATCGAGAAAGCTTTACTGGCAAACACCAAGCCCTCCTCCCGGTCTTCGACCACCTTCTTCCCAAACAAAGGCACAAAAGCAGCATTGAAAGCCCCTTCCCCAAAGATCCGCCGAAAAAGATTCGGAAAACGAAAAGCCGCAAAGAACGCGTCAGCCACCAAACCAGTGCCCAAAAAGCGAGCG
>CAZUEC010000326.1:0-3053 GCA_964618865.1 uncultured Roseibacillus sp.
TAAGATGGGATTTCACAATCCTCTCAAATTTTCATCATAAAAAATGAACCACCAAAAGAAAATGCTCCTCCACAGTATTAGCTTCGCTCTTCTTACATCGATAGCTGTAGAAGCTAGTTCCCCGATCATCCTTTTTTCAGATCTCTTTGATGACGGGCAACTTTCGACCAATTTAAATGGTGTAGGTGGTGGCTTCACCTCGATCACTCCAGGCAGCTCAGGCTCTGCCTCTGAGGCCGGAGGCAATTTGACTTTTAACGTAAATGGAGGAGCTGCCCGCGCCCTCGCAGTCAGCAATGAATCCTTTGTCCTCACTGGTGGCTTTACCCTCTCTTTCTCATACAGCATTTCGAACGGGGGTAACCCTTCCAACACTCTGAACGTCGCTCTCGTTGATGACGCCACTTCGGATATCGATGTTATCTTAACCGAAAACACTCCTACCGACGCCTTTGGCTTTGGAGTCCGTCCCCGCAACGGAGTTATCGTTACTGGTCTCCTTCAAGTCGATGCCGGCTCCTTCAATAACAATCTCGATTCGACTCAAACCATTACTGATAACGCCTCCGTGGTCATCTCAGTAGATGAAAACCTCAATTACAGCTTCAGCGTCAACGGTGCCACCGCCAGCACTGGAACCTTATCGGGCTTCGACCTCAATCAAGACTACTCCATTGTCCTCGCGGCCCAAGGACTTACCGGAGCAACCGTTAGTAACATCACTTTACAAGCCGATTGCCCTGATGCGATTGCAGGTCCGTCCCTCGCTCTTGGCTCACCTTTTCAAGACCGAATGGTGTTACAACGAGATAAACCCATTAACATTTGGGGAACATCTGAGCCCAATAGCGAAGTCACGGTAAACATCGCAGATCTAAGCGCTACGGGAACCACAGATTCTGATGGTAACTGGATTATCGAACTCCCAGCCTCGATAGCAGGTGGACCACATGTCCTAGACGTTACAAGCACGAACACAAATGGTGGCTCTACTACTGATACCGTGAATGATGTGCTCTATGGTGACGTCTGGTTTTGCTTCGGGCAATCCAATATGCGTTGGATGTTAACTCAGATTGCAACCAATCTTAGCTGGCCAGATTTTTACGAAAACGAAATCAGTTCCAACGACAATATTCGTTGCTTGCGCATTGGCGAAAATGCCTCTTTCACTGAAGATGATGACGCAATCATGGCCTGGCTGGACAATTCGACTGTGACGAATTGGACCGCGATTGGCAGTGTATTCGCCCAGCAACTTCATGCCGCCACCAATGTCCCAGTCGGCATCGTCTGGTCAGCTTGGGGAAGCAGCTCTATCGAAGGCTGGATGCCTGCCGAGCTGTCCAGCAACTTCCCCCATTTCGCGGAAATGCTGAACACCTACCAATCCATCGACGAATTCCGTAACGGGATCCCCACCGCAACACGTGTCCCGACCGATGGCAACGGCGTCCCGCTCTTAACCAATGAGGAGCATATCGCCAACCTTATCGCTGGTCGCAACCCCAGCAGCCTCACAGGAGGTTTCGGCTCTAACAATAATGACATCTTCATGCGCACTCGTCCAAATATCATTTACAACAAAATGGTGCACCCAATGCGTAACTATGGGATTTCCGGCTTCATCTGGTACCAAGGAGAAGCAAACGCGTCCAATATTCTCGATGTCGCTCAATATCAATTTTCCCTTCCCAGATTTGTGGAAGAATATCGCGAACGCTTTAATCAAGGAGATCTCCCCTTTCTCGGAGTACAACTACCTTCTCATAATCCAATCAACTGGCATTGGTTTCGCGAATCGCAGGATAGCCTGCTTACAATGCCTAATACCCATATCGCGATCACGGTAGATACGGGCGAAACCAACAACGTTCACCCTTCCGACAAAGAAGAAATTGGGGTTCGCCTCGCACTGCAAGCACGACGCCATGCTCTTGGTGAAAATATAATCGCCGATAGCCCTCGCTTCGAAAGCTTCTCCGTCAACGGTAATCAGATCACTATTAATTTCTCAAACTCAACTGGTTTGATGACCACCAACGGAGGGAGCCCCGCGGGCTTCGAAGTCGCGGGTTCCGACGGAATTTTTCGCGATGTAACCTCTTCTAATATCGTGGGCGAATCAATCGTAGTGAGTTCAAACTTAGTAAGCTCTCCTCAGTCAGTACGCTACGCATGGACTCCGGTAACTCATAACACCGTCAACGTCGTCACCCCCAGTGCAGGCGTTCTCGGGCAAGGCGTAGCCGTCGGTTTGCCACTGGCCCCTTTCCGAACCGACTCCTTGCCTCTTAGTGGACTAACTGCACAAGCCCCTTTCGGATTAGATGACAGCTTTATTGCATTAGAAAATCAAACCCTCACCATTCCTCCAAACGGAGTACTCGCCAATGACTTTGATCTCAATCTCAACGACTTAGAAGTCAGCCTCGGATCTGCCCCCAGTAACGGGAGTCTCATTCTCAATAACGATGGTTCCTTCGTCTACTCTCCTAATATTGGATTCTTCGGCACCGACTCCTTTACCTACCAAACCGAAGAGACTAACGGGTCACTCCTCTCCCCCCTCGCTACTGTTTCTATTATTGTCGAAGAAGTCCCCTCAGTGTTTGAGGTGTGGAGCAATACCATTCCATGGAGCCCTACTGATGATCGCACACCCACCGGCGATCCTGATCAAGACGGTTCCAACAATTTTCTCGAATTCGCATTTGGGATGAACCCTCTTGAGAGCGACTCTACAGGCCTACCCGTCATCAGCCCAAACGGATCTGATTTCGAGCTCAATTTCAACAATGCCCAACCGGGCGTAAATTACGAAGTACGGGCCTCCTCTAACCTCACAGATTGGACTGCCCTCACTCTTCTCACCAGTGATTCCTCCACGCCTTTACCTCTCGATACTTCTCTCTTAGAATCCATCGTTCCTGACACTATTGAAACTTCAGATCCTGAACGCCTTTTCCTCCAAATCAGAGTCTCAGAAATCGGTTCCGAGTAACTCATCTTACTCTTTCCGTCCAAGCAGTGCTTCAATTGCGCATTACTCC
>CAZUEC010000327.1:0-3046 GCA_964618865.1 uncultured Roseibacillus sp.
TTCCGCTCCACGCAACTCTACTGCCGAGCGCAGCATCGAATAAAAACCAAAAAAGATCGGAATCTGAGCGAACATGGGCAAACAACCTCCAACCGGATTAATATCATACTCTTTATAGAGCTTCATGGTCTCGGTCTGAACCTTTTGCGGATCATCAGGATACTTCTCCTTCAACTCAGCCTGCATCGGCCCCAGTTTGGACATCCGTTTCATAGTCCGAGTGGAGGCATTGTGTAGCGGCCAAATCAAAATACGAATGGTGAAGGTCACCAAGATGACCGCAAAACCCCAAGCCCAAGTATTGGCGAACTTCGCAAAAATATGATCGTGGTAAAGGTTGAGTAACCAGTTCAAGAAGCGACAAATCGGAGAGAAGAATCCATAATGCATGAGCTCCCCCCGCCCCTGACCAAGCTGGCGCACAATCTTATTATCTTTCGGCCCCATGAAGAGTTCATACTCGATAACTTTCGTCTGCTGCGGAGCAAGAACATCATCCGGCAGAGACCATGCCATACTCACAAAACGCTTTTTCCCTCCTCCTCCTGTTTTCTCTAATCCTAACTCGGGAGCTTTCGCCCAAATCGTGGCGTCGGTAGGCTTTTTCTTGCCAACCATAGTCGAGAAAAACTGATTAGAGACCCCAGCATAAAGCACCTCAGTTTTAGCTTCTTCATAACGAGGTCGTGCTCCTCGGAAAAAACCTTTCCCAAACCAATTCGTTCCCTTGAACCTTAACTTCCCATCATAAACGAAAAACCCCGTCCCCCGTGCATCCTCATCTTTGTAGAGCGGTCCTGCCGAACCAGCATGAATGCCATAACGATTAAGCGCGATGTTTCCGGTTTCATTGCTATTTTTAACCGTAATCTCGAGGTCGACTCGATACTCATCTGATTCCTTCTTCACCTCGACCAAAGACCAAACCTTTTTGATCGTAAGACCAGTAGCGGTTTGTGTCCCCAAGGTCACACTCTTCTCATTCGAATCATAAATCTTATAAGTCAGGCCCAAATCTCCATCAACTCCTCCATCGACTAGAGCTCCCACCACCGACTCACCAAAACGATTCAACCGAACCAAATCCGGATCAGCCAACTTCTCTTTAGAAAGATTTTTACGCTCAGCAGAAATGACCACTGCCTCTTGCTCCTTAAACTCAGCATACTTAACTCCACCCCCTTTGTTAGTGAGCACGAAGACAACCTTACTAGTTTCTAGGCGAGCTTCTTCTTCGGGAAGCTCAATGATAGCCTTGGTCGGAGTTTCTTGAGAACCACCATCAACGGCCGCCTGAATCGCCTCAGAATTCGATTCTGTGCCTTCCGCTTTTCTCTGAGCCTCTTCCTCCTTTTTCAGCTTCTCCGTCTTCTCTCTCTCATCAGCAGCTTGCTTTTCGAGAGATTCTTTACGCTCGATACCACTGTAATAGAGATGCCCCGCGAATAAAATTCCGCAAATCAACAGCCCAAAAATTCCCTTCCGATCCATAATGCAAAAATCTAACTATCCTTCGATAACGGCTTAGAGGAGCCCTTCTCCTTCCTTCCCGCTGACGGCACGGGGTCATAACCACAGCGACCCCATGGATGACAGCGCAAAATCCGTTTAATCCCCAACCAACTCCCTTTTAGGCTCCCATAAAGATCAAGAGCTTCCAGAAAATAGGCCGAACAAGAAGGCTCAAACCGGCAAGAGCCCTGCCCTCCATTGGCCCAATGAAAAAAAGGGCGCAGAAACAAGCGATAGCCATGGACGAGGGCTTTGAGAAGAACTCTCACTGACGGCACCGTTGCACATCAATTCAGTAAAAAGAACGATTTTTCCTGACTATGAAATCTTCTTATCTGCAAGACTTCCTATTTTCATAGCGGTTGCGGCTTGTCAAAAAGCCACATTTACCCAACGTTCCCGGTTTCTCACATGAATACAGAAGTCCTGCAAAAAGCCGCCGCAGAAGCCCGCGGTCTCGCTATCGATGCTGTCCACGCCTGCTCCTCAGGCCACCTTGGACTCCCTCTCGGTTGCGCCGAAATCGGCTCCGTCCTTTTCTCCGAGTCTCTCAACTTCAATCCTGCTGCTCCTAAATGGCTCAATCGTGACCGCTTCATCCTCTCTGCAGGACACGGTTCCATGTTTGTTTACAGCTGGCTCCACCTCTCGGGCTACGATGTTCCATTGCAAGCACTTAAGGACTTCCGAAAGCTTCACAGCATCACTCCTGGTCACCCTGAATTTGACGAAACTCCTGGCGTAGAAGCGACCACAGGGCCTCTCGGCCAAGGGGTAGGCAACGCCGTTGGTTACGCCCTTTCTGGCAAGCGCGCCGCAGCGAAATTCAATACCGCCGATCACACTATCTTTGACCACGACGTCATCGCTCTCGCTGGTGACGGGTGCTTGCAAGAAGGTGTTGCACAAGAGGCGATCGCCTTCGCGGGTCACAACGAGCTCGACAACCTCATTCTCATTTACGATTCCAATGACGTCACACTCGATGCCATGGCCAATGTTTCCCAGGGCTGGGATACCGAAGCTTACTTCAAGTCTCTCAATTGGAATGCTAGCACTATCGATGGTCACGACCATGCGGCAGTAGCAGCTGCTATCGAGTCTGCGAAAAGCAACAAGAACGGTAAGCCCACTCTCATCATTGCGAAGACCGAAATTGGTCGCGGAATTCCCGAGGTTGCTGGCACCGCCAAAGGACACGGCGAAGGTGGAGCGAATTTCGCAGAATCAGCACGCGCAGGCCTTGGTCTCCCCGCTGAAACCTTCCACGTCTCCGACGAGGTGAAGGCCCACTTTGCAGCTAAAACCGAAGAAAAGAAAGCTGCCTTCGATGCTTGGACAGCAACCTACGATGCCTGGACCGCAGCGAATCCCGAGTTAGCGAAAGAGCTTCAGGATTGCGTCTCTGGTGCCATCCCAAGCGATCTGCTCGAGACCATCCCAGCCTTTGGCGAAGATTACGCCGATGCGACTCGTGGAGCAGGCGGCGTTGTCATTAACGAAGTCTCTAAGCTGGTCCCAAGCGTCATCACTG
>CAZUEC010000328.1:0-3043 GCA_964618865.1 uncultured Roseibacillus sp.
TCATACCACTGGTCCTATTCCGGTATCAAAAGGGGGAGAGGCTACTGGCCGGACTAAGCTTCTCACTGGACCTGTTGAAAAATCGGCTGAAGCGAAAACTGGAGCTCAGCCTGCAGCTACCGGAGCGACTCCTGCAGCCGGAGCGGCTCCTGCAAATGCGGCGGGTGTGCCAGGAGCGGTCGTTACTACTGGTCCCGTAGCTGGAACACCAGGCCAGGCGGCGGCCCCTCAAGGAGGATCTGCGGTGCCGATGTCTCTCCCTTCTCAAGCTTCTGCTGATTCATCGGCTGGTGCTTCGAACTCAGTCAAATTAGGCAAGGGCCAAGGTCAAGCGGTGAAGTATGCCATCGCGGCGGTGTTGGTGGTGGCTATCATCGTTGTTGGGGTCTTGCTGGTAAGTGTGATGGGTTCTCAGAAGGATCAGAAAAAGCTGCGGGGTTTGATGGATCAAGCTGCCGATCCAGGTACTACTGAGATTCTCATGAAAGGTGAGTCTGTGAGTGGTTTTCTAAGTGCCGTGGCTAAACCTGGTTTCGATGAGAAAAAAGGAGCGGTCTTTCAGGCTCTCTATTTGGCGAAGGCGAGTGATGGAACAAATATTGATAAAGAGATAGTTGAGTTCGCGACTAAAGAGAGGCTTGGTGAGACGGTGCGTTCGAAGCTGTTTGAAGTGCTTGATAAAAGGAATGGTGAGGATGTGGTGTCGCCTCTTTTAGAGTTTGCGACGAAGTCAAAGGAAGAAGAGGCTGTGTTCGCAGCGCTCAATGCGACTCATGAGCATTTAGATGCAGATGATCTGGGAGTGCTTTATCATATCATAAACAACTCAGATTCTGATAAGGTGCGAGGAGCGGCAGAGAGAGCTGCGAAAGAGTATTTCGTTAAACAAAGAAACAATTCGGTTGCGGCTAAAAAACTTGTGGCGACTTTCAAGAGAGCTTCTAAGAAAAAGTCTCAACAAGCGTTTCTACGTTTGTTAGGTACCACTGGGAGCTCTGAGGCGCAGGAGGCGGTGAGGATTTCTCTCTCTTCCGGTTCGAAGACGATTAAAATATCGGCATATGCTGCTTTAGCAAATTGGACTACCGATGATTTTTTTGACGAGCATTTTGAAGCGGCCTCTAGTGAGACGGAGGCATTCCTGCGCTCTCATGCCTTTGATTCCATGATTAGTTTTCTCAAAAAAGATTCTTCGGCGAGCGGGTTGAATGCGAAAAAGATGTGGACTATGGTTTCGCAAGATCTCAGGGATTTGAGGGAAAAGAAGGAATTTATTAAGACTTTGGCACAAGGTTCAGAAGTATGGGCTTCAAACCTCATTAAACCTCTTCAAGCAGATCCTGACGAATCGGTTTCATTCCTAGCAGAGAGGGCGATGGAGGCGATGGAAGCGAATAGGTAGGGGGACCAATTATGAAAAGCTACCTTCCTAAATGAGTGGGTTGCTTGGCATGGTGGTTTTAATCGGGTTGGGTTTTTGTTTTTCAAAAAACCGAAAAGCGATTAGTTGGCGCGCGGTCGGGGGGGCTTTCTCCTGCAGTTTTTGATGGCGCTCTTTGTTTTGTTTGTGCCATGGGGGAGGATTGTTTTGCAAGGGGTGAGTGGTGTGGTAGGCGCTATTATTGGAACGGGCCAAGAAGGAATTCGTTTTATCTTCGGGCCTCTCGGGGATCGTTCATTGGGGTTCTTCTTCGCTTTTAATGTTTTGCCTGTTATTATTTTTTTTAGCTCTCTGATTGCAGTGCTTTATTATCTTGGGGTGATGAAGTGGGTTGTTACTTTGTTTGGGGGGGTGGTGAGTCGTTTGTTGGGAACGAGTCGAGCGGAGTCTCTTTCGGCAGCGGCTAATATTTTTGTAGGGCAAACTGAGGCTCCTTTGGTCGTTCGGCCTTAGCTCGCGGGGATGACCCGATCGGAGTTGTTTGCGGTGATGGTGGGAGGGTTGGCTAGTATTGCTGGTTCGGTGATGGCGGGGTATGCAGAAATGGGAGTGAGATTAGATTATCTGATTGCGGCATCCTTTATGTCCGCGCCGGGAGGGTTACTTTTTGCGAAATTGTTGCTGCCCGAGACCGAGGAGCCAGCATGTCTGGTGGAGGTGTATCGAGATGATGTTCGGCCAGTGAATGTTTTTGATGCCGCTGCTCAGGGAGCTTCTAGTGGTTTGCAGTTAGCTCTCAATGTGGGAGCAATGTTATTGGCTTTTATCGGTCTTATTGCGTTGATTAATTTTGGTCTTTCTTCATGCCATGAGTCTTGGTCTTTGGAAGGGGTATTAGGTCAGGTTTTTGCGCCGATTGCTTGGTTACTAGGAGTTCCGTGGCAGGAAGCTTCTCATGGAGGGAGTTTGATTGGAACAAAGTTGGTGGCTAATGAGTTTGTCGCTTTTAGTCATTTGCAGGCTTTGCAGGAGGCGAGTCCTATTTCCAATCGTAGCCATGGAATTATGACTTTTGCTCTTTGTGGTTTTGCTAATTTTTCTTCCATTGCTATTTTATTGGGAGGTTTGGGGGTGATGGTGCCTGAGCGCCGGCCTGAGATTGCACGGCTAGGCTTGTTTGCGGTTTTTGCGGCGACTTGTGCGAATTTGATGAGTGCGTCGATGGCGAGCCTGTTTTTAGGGTAAATTTTTAGCGGTTTCATGGTAAGGATTGCGGTTTGTTGGTTGATACGATTGGATGGTGGTCATGGTTGGGTCGATACGAATACTTTTCTTGGGTGATGTGGTGGGGGAGCCGGGACGAGAGGCGATTTACCGACGTTTGCCTTCTTTAAAAAAAGAGGAAGAACTAGATTTTGTCATCGCAAATGGGGAGAATATAGCGGGAGGCCGAGGAATTACTCCTAAGCTTTCGATCGATCTTTTGCGTAATGGGGTTGCGGTGGTGACCACTGGGGATCATGTCTGGGATCAGAAGGAGATTCTCGATTATTTTCCGACGGAGCCTCGTCTCTTGCGACCGATTAATTGGCCCGAGAAAACGGTTGGTTCCGGGAGTGTGGTTTTAGAGACAGAGAAGGGGAAGGTGGCGGTGATCAATGC
>CAZUEC010000329.1:0-3034 GCA_964618865.1 uncultured Roseibacillus sp.
CAAGAAATTCTCTCTCGGCGATAAACGAACGAACTTTTGGAAAACGGTCTAAGTTGGGGGAAGAGTTTGGGGGCCGTTTTTTTATCGGAGGTATTGGGTGTTGGATTAGAGTACATGGCTTCAGTTCAGGATTTTGTTTTTTCGAGAAGCTCTCAATTAAGGAGCTAGCGAGAAGGGTCTCCCAATTTTTTGATGAGGAGATAGAATTTGAGAAGAGAGATGAGTGATTTACCAGTATGGGCCCGTGAGGTCATCAGTGGATATGAGAGTGGGGTAGCGGGTTGTTTTCTGTTGCATGGCAATATTGGTGACCGGCAATTGATGCCAGGAGGAGAGCACGAGGGGGAAGGAGAGCAGACTGGTTCTTTGGGGGAGTTTCTGAGTGAGGTGTTGTTAGGTAAATTTGAAATTATTTTGAGTTATGATCTGGGGGAGGGGTTGCGGGTTCAGAGAGGGGAGAAGGAGTTTGCGGAATGGGTGGGGGAGCGTGAAGTGCCGGCTTTGCCTTTGGCGACGGTTCGTCTGTTAGGTCAATTTTTGCGTTATCAGCGTAATTCGCGAGCTCTTACTGGGAAGAGTTCTCGGGTGGCAGTGGTGATTCGGGAGGCGCATCTCATTTGTCCGGCTTTGCCCAATGGTTTGAATTATGAGTTAAATGCGTTGGCGAGCTTATTGCGTGGTTGGGCTGCAGATGGGTTGCTGCAGGAAAATGAACAGGCGGTTTTTCTTGTTGCGGATCGGTCATCCAATTTGCATCCGCTTTTAGTCAGAGAGGCTTCGATTCAAACCTTGGAGCTTCCTTTGCCAGATGGAAATGAAGTGGCTCGTGCCTTGACGGCATTGGCTTCGGAGTCGGCGGTGGCTTTGGAGAATTTCCAAGGTCGGTTGGCGGAGTTAGGGCAGGCTTTGCGAGGGGCGACATTGGATTCGATTGAGACGTTGATTCGGCGTCGGGAGTTTGAAAAGCGGCCTTTGGAAGAGGAAGATGTGGGACGTTTGAAACGTGAATTGGTGGAGAAGGATTGTGAGGGGCTCATCGAGTTTATTGAGCCAGACCGAGATCTTTCGAAAGTGCTCGGATTGGAAGCGGCTAAGTCTTGGTTGAAGGATGATCTTGCTTTGTGGAAGAAGGGGGAGTTGGAGGCGATGCCGATGGGTTATCTTTTTTGTGGTCCGGTTGGAACGGGCAAAACTTATCTGGCTGAATGTCTGGCGGGGGAGGCTGGGGTGCCGATGGTGGTGCTTCGTAATTTTCGTGATAAGTGGGTGGGAAGTACGGAGGCGAACTTGGAGAAGATTTTTGCTCTTCTACATGCTTTGGGACGTTGTCTTGTTTTTGTCGATGAAGCGGATCAAGCTTTGGGGAAGCGGCAGGGGGGAAGTGGAGATAGTGGAGTCTCGAGTCGAGTCTACTCGATGATGGCGGCGGAGATGTCGGATACGGATAATCGCGGGAAAATTGTGTGGGTGTTGGCTTCTAGCCGTCCGGATTTGATTGAAGTGGATCTTAAGCGACCAGGGCGAGTGGATGTGAAGATTCCGCTTTTCCCTAGTACGAGTTCGGAGGAAGGGTTTGCGTTATTGCGTTCACTTTGTGGAGTGCGGGGGATTGAAATCGCGTCTTCGGCGTTCGTTGATTTCGAGTCCTTGATTCCCAATTTACTCACTCCGGGGGCCGCTGAGGCTATCGCGGTGAAGGTTTTTCGGGGGGTGAAGGCCAAGAATCTCTCACCTCAAGAAGCGTTGAAGTCGGTTTTGACCGGCTATTTGCCTCCTGTTGACCCCGAAATATTGCGTCATCAGATGAATCTGGCAGCGGCGGAATCTACCGAACCAGCATTCATTGACAGTCAGATCCGTGCCTTATTGGGCCTTGATTGAGGTGGTTTTGGGCTTTTCGAAAAAATGTGATAATTTTTGAAAGATTCCAAAATACGAACTAAAAAAGGGTTTACAGAGCGAGATTTTCCCGCATTTTGTCGGAGGTTTCAACTGATTAACAAAAGTTAACATTTGTTTCACGAGTCTAATCTAATATGAGAATTTCCAAAGTTGCCTCTGCCATTGTTGTCGGCCTCTCTGCTCTCTACCTTGCTAGTTGTTCTTCTAACGACCAAGCACAAGCCAATCGGGTCCCTGCTTCATCGGCATGGACTCAGACCGTTGGTAACAATCTCCCTGCGGAAGCGAACGTTGCTCTTCTGGAGAAAGTGGCTGATGTGGCAAAGGACAAGCATGGCTTTCCGAGCTATCCAGATGAGATTACGCATCGAGTGGTTCGGGCGACGGCCTATTCACATATGCAGAATGAGCCGGGGGCACCGGGGCGTTACAATGCTGCGGGTGGAATCCTGAAGTATGGTCAGGTGCGGAGTGCTGCAGCCGATTGGTCTAAGTATCCAGTGGGGACTAAATTCCGGATTAAAGGACTTCCTTATCTCTATGTGGTTGATGATTACGGTTCGGCGCTGACTGGAACGAATACGATCGACATTTTTCATCCGACATTGGGAGGCATTAAAAAGTGGGGCCTTCGGACGATTGAAATTGATATTGTGCAGTGGGGTTCGTGGGAGCGGACTCTTGCGCTGTTAAAGGGTCGTCAGAGCCATTGGCATACTCGTAAGATGTATGCTCAAGCGAATGAGAAGGTTCAGAAAGGAAATGCAGTGGCAGGTTACGGCATTCCCTTCAACCCTCGTGGGTAATATTTTCTAGACTGCCTCCTGATGTTAAAACAGGAACGGGCTGACTTTGTTCATAGGCGTCTCGAGGAATTGTATCCTGAGACGCCTATTCCTTTGGATCATAAAGATCCTTTCACTTTGTTGGTTGCGGTGCTGCTTTCCGCGCAATGTACTGATGCTCGGGTGAACTTGGTGACTCCTGGTCTTTTTGCTCTTGCTGATGAGCCGAAGGGGATGTCGGAGCTGGAGGTGCCGGTGATTCAGGAGGCGATCCGGTCTTGTGGTCTCGCTCCTAAGAAGGCGAAGGCCATTGCTGAGCTTTCGAAGATTCTGATGGCCAAGTTTGA
>CAZUEC010000330.1:0-3009 GCA_964618865.1 uncultured Roseibacillus sp.
GATCTATATTCAGGAAGCGCATCCCACGGATGGACGTCGTCCGAGTCGGACCGTGAAGGTTGATACGCATCAAACTCTTGAGGATCGCAGGTCAGCAGCAGTAGGATGCTCGAAGGCATCTTCGCTTAAGGTGCCTATTTTACTTGATGATATGAATGATACTTTGGCAAAGGCTTACTCTGCAAAACCAGAGCGATTCTTTATTTTGGGATCTGATGGCAAAGTGGCATACGCGGGTAAACGTGGACCTCATGGAGTGGACCTTGATGCGATGGAGGCCCGGTTAGAGGAGTTACTGGAAGAAGCGTGATGATTGATCCCATGAGGTGGAGGGGCGTTCGTTAACTGGGGTTGGGAGGAGGTTGGGGAAGGGTGTGTTGTTGGGGTTGGTTGGCAGCTGCTTGTGAGGTGATGCGGAAGGCTTTGGAATTGGAGAGATCGCGCCAGAAGGCGAGTTGAGCAAACTTTTGGAAGAGGTCGGGGGGTAAAATGGTTTGGCGGGGACGAGGTTCGACTTTCTTGTGAACGCGGTGAAGTCCGTCGAGGCCGAGTTGGGCGTCGAACTTGGGGGCGTCATAGTTGACGGACTCGAAGTCATGTTCGTAGGGTTCTTCGCCAAGAAATTCGTAAACTAAGTTGATGACTTCTGCTGGTCGGCTGGTGAGCATATCGTAATCGACGATGATGAGGCGATCTGCAAATTCTGAGTAGCAGGCTTCTCGCAATGCTTGATAGGGGAATCCTACAAGGCTGTTCGAGCTGGCGAGAGATTCGACCCGCGTATAGACGGTGGCTCTTTGGTTGGGGTGGGCAAAGATGCGAGTGTTTTCGAAGGCATTGTCTCGAAACTGACGTTCCATGGAATCCATAATCCAGGCGACATCTCGCACGAGGCAAATGAGTTTGGCCTCAGGGAAGAGTTTCATGAGTGCGGGAAGTTTGGCCGTCCAAGCACGGTTGGTATCGAAGATAATTGGTTCGTCACGGTCAGCGTAGTAGCTTTCGAAGAGGCCGCGTAGGAGTCGTGCACGTTGCTCTTCGTTGACCATGGTGGACATTTCGCTCCCTGCTGAGACTTGGGAAACGACGCCTTCAAAGAGGCTGGCCACTGGGCTGGACATGCCGGCATGGAAGCGGGGGTTTTGCTTGAGAAGGGCGGCGGTGAGGGTCGATCCACTGCGGGGGAGACCAGAGAGAAAATGAAAATGGGGTGGTTTCGGTTGCATACTGGGTGAGAATACTAAGAATGACTCTCTAGACCGTCTATAGGTAATCTTGAATGAGGAGTTTTGTCCATGACCACTGAAGAATGGCTGGAAACGAGTGGAATGATAAAGGTTGTCAGGTCTGGAGCTGGAATGAGCTGGTTTAGTTATCTTGAATAAATTTCTCTCGAATCATTTCGGTTGACTCGTTAAGGCCTTTTTCAGGTCGGATTGAGAGAGGGAACTAGGAGATTCTAGGTTCTCTGAATTTAAGAAAATAGTAGCGGCTGTTAGTTTAGTGAAAATTAGTTATCCAGAGCTTCCTGTTTCCGCCCGTAAGGAGGAGATCCTGGCGGCGATGAAAGAAGCACAGGTGGTTGTGGTGGTCGGTGAAACGGGGTCGGGGAAGACGACTCAATTGCCGAAGATGGCGCTGGAGCTAGCGCTCTCGGAGGGGAAAAAAGGATTGGTAGGTTGTACCCAGCCCAGACGTTTAGCGGCGACTAGTGTTGCTAAGCGAGTGGCGGAAGAGTTGGGAGTGCAGCCGGGAGCGGAGGTCGGGCATGAGGTGCGGTTTGATAAGCGGACGAATGAATCGACACAAGTGAAGTTCATGACCGATGGGATTTTGCTTGCGGAGTTGCAGGGGGATCGGTTGTTGAGGAAGTATCACACGATTATTGTGGATGAGGCGCATGAGCGGTCGCTGAATATTGATTTTTTATTGGGGATATTGAAGAGGCTGGTTGAACGGCGAAGAGATTTGCGGGTGGTGATTTCATCTGCGACTTTGGACGCGGGTCGGTTTGCGGAGTTTTTCTCTGAGGGACAATCCGGAGTTTTGAGGCGCAATGAGGAAGGGTCTAAAGGAGGTGTTCCAATCGTAATGGTGGAGGGACGGACGTTTTCGGTGGAGGATCATTTCTTACCTCCTCTGAATAATGAGTATTTGGCGGATCAAGTGGTGCGGGGGGTGGAGTGGGTCGATGCCTATGATCGTTCGGGGGATGTTTTGGTCTTTTTACCGGGGGAGCGCGAGATTCGTGAAGCTGCGAATGCGGTGGAGGATCGGGGGTTTCTGGACACAGAGGTGTTGCCGGTTTTTGCACGGCTTTCGATGGCGGACCAGCAACGGGTTTTTTCACCGAGTCGCAAGCGGCGCATTGTCTTGGCGACGAATGTGGCGGAAACGTCTTTGACTATTCCAGGAATTGTCTACGTCATTGATAGTGGGTTGGCGCGAGTGAGTCGCTGGGCTCCGCAACGAGGGATTCAACGGTTACAAATTGAGCAGATTTCACAGGCGAGTGCTCGGCAGCGACGAGGACGGTGTGGTCGGGTCCGTGAGGGGGTGTGCGTGAAACTTTATGATGAGTTAGATTTGCAGGAAGCGGCGGAGTTTACGGATCCAGAGATTCGGCGGAGTTCATTGGCGGGAGTGATTTTGAAGATGAAGGCTTTGGGGTTGGGGGAGATGGTGGAATTTCCCTTTGTTGATCCTCCCAATGCGAAAGCGATTAAGGAAGGAATGAAGACGCTGGAGGAGGTGGACGCGCTTGCTGAAGAACCGAGAGGTCAAGAATCGGAGACGCAACTTGGTGGTGAGGAAGCTTCGAGCCGCCAAGTTGGTCGTGGAGTAACGGTTCCGGCGGGGTCGGGTTTGTCGGAGATTGGGTGGCGTTTGGCGAAGTTGCCGCTAGATCCTCGTTTAGGTCGAATGTTGGTTGAGGCGGAGAAACGTGGAATTTTGGGGGAAATATTGGTGATTGTGGGAGGATTGAGTGTGATGGATGTGCGGGAGCGT
>CAZUEC010000331.1:0-2989 GCA_964618865.1 uncultured Roseibacillus sp.
GTTTGCAGTGGTTGGGGAGGGGAAGGTTGAGGGCAAAGAAGTGCTCTGCGGTGCTTCCGCTGGTGAAGGTGATGTAATCGGCGCCTTCTTTGGTTAAGATTTCCCGTGCTCCAGTGGGGTCTTCGGTTTCGGGGGTGGTTTTGTAGGCTACGCAAATATCGACGATGGCGTTGAGGGCATTAAGTCCGTCGGCAATGACCATGCGGGTTTCGTCTGCTTTGACCCATAATACGGTTTGGCTATCGATGTATTGGTCTTTAAAGGCGTCGACGAGGCCTTCGGCGATGTGTTTGTCGGGGACTAGATCGACGGTGAAGCGATATTCTTTTATTTTAGCGACTGTGGCGGGACCGATGGCTGCGATTTTTGGCCCGCCGAGACTACGAGCGTCTTGGTAGATGGAATAGAATCCTTCGAAGAAGCGCTCTACTCCGTTAGGACTGGTAAAGACGAGCCAGTCATAGGTGTGGGCATCGCGTACAGATTCGGCGAAGCCGAGAGTGTCGTCTGGATCTTCGATGCGAATGGTGGGCAATTCGATAACATCGGCTCCAAGTTTGGCGAGTTGTTTCGAGAGTTTGCCAGCTTGTTCGCGAGTGCGGGTGATGACGATCCGTTTACCATAGAGGGGGCGAGTTTCGAACCAATTGATTTTCTGTCGTTCCTTGACAACGTTTCCAATCACGGCGACTGCGGGTGATTTGAAGTTCTCACGTTCGGCGGTGTCGGCGATGTCGGCAAGAGTGCCGGTGATGGTGCGGTGTTGACCTGTGGTCGCCCAACGAGTGAGGGCGATGGGGGTGTCTGCTGGGGCACCGTGTTCGATGAATTGAGACGTGATTTCACGCAGGCGAGCGACTCCCATGACGAAGACTTTGGTGCCAGGGGCTTTGGCAAGTTGAGCGTAGTCGAAGGAGGTTTCTTCTTTGGTGGGGTCTTCGTGTCCGGTAAAAATGGTGAGTTGGGAGCAGTGGTCGCGATGAGTGACTGGGATGCCGGCATAGGCAGGTCCGCCAATGGTGGAGGAAATACCTGGGACGATTTCGAAAGGGACTCCCGCTTCGGCGAGTTCGGCGGCTTCTTCTCCTCCGCGTCCGAAAATCATGGGGTCTCCTCCTTTGAGGCGACAGACTGATTTTCCGGCGAGTGATTTTTCTACGATGAGAGCATTGATTCCTTCTTGGGGGATGGCGTGGTCTTTAGCGCGTTTGCCGGCGTAAATTTTTTCGCAACCAGGTTTGGTCCATTGCAGCAATTCTGGACTACTCAAAGCGTCGTAAACGAGAACGTCACAGGTTTCGATGCATTCCTTAGCCTTGATGGTGGTGAGGCCAATGTCACCAGGGCCAGCGCCGACGAGGTAGCAGATTCCTTTCATGAGGGGCGGAAGCTGGCAGAGATGAACGTTATTTTCAATAGAATCAATCCCTGTAATTCTACTTCGAGAGAGAAATTGTGCTGAGGAATGGGAAAGGTTATGAGCTCAGCCCTGTGAAGAGTTCTTGCGCGATTTCTTTTGGCTTAGCGAGAGGGCCGGATGCTTGACTCGCTTGATGAGTTCCATCTTCTGCAAAGACACGTGCCACGAGTTGGAGAAGCTGGCCCTCAACGATTGATTCAACTCCTACTGGAGTGTCGCAGCCTGCCTGTAGAAGAGCGAGGAAATGCCTTTCCGCGGTGATGCAGGCCATCGTGGTTTGGTCATTGAGCTGGGAGAGAATTTCGCGAGCTCGGTCGTTACTCTTGAGGATCTCCATTGCGACTGCTCCCTGTCCAGCGGCAGGAAGGAATTCTGATGAATCGAGGAGTTGGGCAGAGAGTTTGTTTCCTTGTTCTGTAACGAGGGTGCCGTTTGTCTCATAGCCGAGACGGACTAATCCGGCTTCTGCTAGAATGGTGCCATCGAGTTTGGGGTCGTCGCAGACTTTTTGAAGACGAGTCGGAACGTTTCCGCGAATGTCGATGACTTGAAGGTCGGGACGAAGGTGGAGAAGTTGTAGTTTTCTACGCACCGAAGAGGTGCCAATTATAGCGCCGGCAGGTAGCTCTGTTAGAGATGGGCCTTCGGTGATGAGGACGTCTCCAGTTGGGGCTCTGGGGAGGACTGCACAGACTTCGAATTCGGGCTCTAGAATGGTGGGAACATCTTTGAGTGAATGGACGGCAAAATCGATTTCGCCATCGAGTAACGCGACTTCTAACTCTTTAATGAAAACGCCTTTGTCGACGATTCCTGAGGCTGCAGCTACAGTTGCGAGGGGGATGTCGGTTCGTCTGTCGCCAGTGGTGACGATGACTTGGCGGGTTACTTCGCAAAGTCCTTTGAGGGCGGTTTCAGTCATCTCGGCTTGGCAAAGGGCGAGAGCGCTACCGCGGGTTCCGAGGGTGAGGTGGGAAGGCATGAAGTGAGAGTCGATAAAAGAATGGCTTGCGCTTTAAATCAAGCCAGTCATTTGGATGTTGCCAGTGTGTTTGGCTCCTTCTTCAACTGAGAGAGAGGCTACGGTGAGGTCGCCATCGAGGGTGGCTTTTTTCTTGAGAGTGAGTTTTTTGCAGGAGACTGAGCCAGTGACGTGTCCATTGATGATGACTTCGCGGGCTTTCACGGTGCTTAAAAAATCGACTTCGGCTCGGCGTTCGATGATGACTCGATCGCTGCTGACGGCTCCGTTAATTTTGCCGGTCTTCCGAACGATGAAGTCTCCGGTGCATTCCGCTCCACCTTGAATTTCGCCTTCGATGATGAGGTTATGAGCCTGAATCGTGATGCCGGTGATGAAGCCTTTTTTGTGGACGAAGACATTGCCTCGAGTTTGAATGCGGGAGTTTTCTTGTTCTCGGATGTCGTAGTCTTTCAGTGCGATGTAGGCTCCACAATGGGGGCACATTGCGGAGGTGGAATCGGCTAGGATTTCGTGTTCGTTCTCACATTCAAAGCATTTGACGGAGCGTTTTTTATCGCGATTGATGAGGGGGGTGATTCCTGATT